>NZ_JBHMEC010000009.1:0-209102 GCF_042430665.1 Roseovarius ramblicola
TCGTCGAAGATCAGCAGACTGCAAATCGTAGCTTATGTCAGTGTCCGAATTTCGGGGGGTAGCTCAGTCCGGCTTCGCCGGAGAGCATTTCGGCCGCCTTGCAGGCCAGTGCAGCGAGCTTTCCATGCGGATAGTCGAAACGGGCCCGGCGCATCGCTTTGATGTTTATGCATTCGGGGTGATCGCTGGCCCTTCGGCATGCGGCCCAATGGACAAGAATGGTCTTGCGCGCCTGCTGGGGGCTGCCCCAACTTTTCCTCATCTCCTCAGGGCTGTCTTGCAACACAAAGGTCCGGTGCCTTACGTCAAGGTCGAACTCGGTTGCCAACCTGCGCAGGCGGGACGAGATGTTGAAACACCAGACGCAAACAACGTCGTGGTAGAAAACGATGGTCAGAGGACGGGCCATCACGCGGCCTCCGACCTGTCTGCGCCCGTCGCAAGCTGTGCGGCGATCCTTGCTACATGCGCGCCTTGGAACCGTGCACCGGCAAGGTCGGTCTCGGTCGGTGTCAGCGCGCCATCGGCACCGGCGATTGTTCCCGCGCCGTAGGGCGCACCACCGATGATCCCCTCCCGAGACGTCTGGCCCGCAAATGTGTAGGGCATCCCGGCGATCAGCATGCCGAAATGCTGCAGCGGAATCTGGGTGGAGAGCAGGGTTGCCTCATGGCCACCATGCTGGGAGCCTGTAGAAGCAAAGACCCCCGCGACCTTGCCGACCAGCGCGTTCTGCGCCCACAGGCCGCCGGCCTGGTCGAGGAACTGCTTCATCTGGCCCGCCATCATCCCGAAACGGGTCGGCGTGCCGAAGAGAATACCATCGTAATTGGCGAGATCGCCAGGAACGGCCTCGGACGTTTCGTCAACAACAAAGCCCGCCTTTTCGCGGACCGCTTCCGGGATTGTCTCGGGAATGCGACGGATATCGACCGTCGTGCCGGCCACGCTACGGGCGCCGTCGGCTTCGGCCTCTGCGAGCGTGCGAACATGGCCATAGCTGGAATAATAGAGAACGAGAATGCGGGTCACAGGAGATCTCCTTGGCTGTGTTTGAACTGCCAGGAAGATCGGTCATTGCGCGCACTGGAATAACCGGCGCGCTGTAAGATCACTCTTTACACAGGTTGACGAATATCAATCCCGCAGGGCCTCTGTGAGATTGTCGAGGAACGCGGTCACACGCGCATCCAGCCCAAGCCGGGAGCCCGTGAGCGCAAAAATTCCAGGTGCCGGTAGTTCGTAGTCCGGGAGCACACGGACGAGCGTGCCGTTTGCCTCTTCGGCATCAGAGATGAAATCAGGCAAGGTCCCGAGCCCCCGTCCTGAGATGAGAAGATCCCGGAGGACAAGGCTATTGCCGACCCGCACCGCTGGGTCGAGGGGCACATCAATGATCCTGTCAAGCCCGTGCAACGTCCATGTCGTCAGGTGATCCGCGAACAGGAACCCCATGATACGGTGTCGAACAATCTCGTCCGGTGACGTCGGGGAGCCATGCTTGGCGACGTATTCGGGAGAGGCAAAGATACGTTGCCGGATGGTTCCGATCTTGCGGGCGATGAGCGCCGAATCCGGCATGATGGGACGGATGCGGATCGAGACATCGAAGCCGCCCTCAATCATGTCGACGACGCGATCATCGAGCGAAAGCGTCACCCGCAAGTCGGGATATTGGTCAAGGAAGTTCGGCAGCATGGGCGCGATCACCACCTGACCGAACGAGCTCGGCGCGTTGATCTTGAGATGCCCGGTGACCTCTCCGGCACCCTCGCGGATGCGGTCCTCGATCTGGTCAACGGCGCTTAGAATTCGGAGTGCCTCGTCATAGAAAAGCTGGCCGTTTTCAGTCAGCGACATCGTGCGTGTGGTGCGTGTCAGCAAGCTTGCGCCAAGGCTTTCTTCCAGAAGCTTGACCTCTCGACTCAAAAGTGCGGGCGACACGCCAAGGTCCTCCGCAGCGCGCGCGAAGTTGCTGCGCTCGACGATGCGGCAAAACGCGTTCATGACCGACAGCTTGTCCATGATTGATTAAAAGCACGATCCGGGTATGAAAGAAATGACCGCATGCGAATGCTTGGCGAAACAGGCACCACGCAAAAGTAAGAATGGCTGTGCCGCAAAGCACTTTTCAGCATGAGTACCGGAAGCCTGAATTCTGGTTCCAGACTCTGGAGACACGCAATGACTCAACGGGGTTTCAAGGTCCGCGCGCTTGGTGAAATCGCCATAAGATGCGTCGACCTCCCTGCAATGACCGCTTTCTACCGGGATGTGATCGGGCTTGAACCTCTCAATGACGCAGACAGTAGTCCCATTGTCTTCTTACGAATTGCAGAGGGGTTCGGCGGGCATACCACCGTTTTGGCCCTGTTTCGTCATGATATCGAGGGTGCAGGTCGGACCTCTGGAAAAGCGACGCCACCCGAAACCGGGCCCGGATCATCTCTGCACCACCTTGCACTCACCTTGCCTTGGGGTGAGCAAGACGCCGTCATCGCATGGTACGAGCATCTTGGTCGTGACTACAAAGTGGAGTATTTCGATTGGGTCGGCTGGCGCGGCGTCTTCACCTTCGATCCCGATGGCAACTCCGTTGAACTCGTCGCCAAGGCCCCGGGCTGGTTTGGCCCGCCGAATGCGTAATCCGAAACATACGTCCGCTGGGTCTTATGGACACCGATTTTCTCGAACGGCCATTGCTGCCGTTCACCTTTTTACCGGACTCTGCAATGCGGCTCCCAAAACCGACCTTTACCCGATGTCTACATCCGGATTGCTAAAGGCCAAAGTCAGACGGTCCTTGAGGTAAGGGAGACGTGCTTGTGCCTTTGCAATCTTGCCAAGATGCAGATCGCCATAGATCACACTCGGCTCTGATCCCGCTCGGGCCAGGTCCTGACCGTCCGGCGTTGCGATAAAGCTTTCCCCAAGAAAGCGCAGCCCGTTCTCGTCGCCCGCGCTGTTGGCATACGCCAGAAAGACCCCGTTCTCATAGGCCCGCGTCGGGATCATCCTTTGCGCAACCCAGCCCCATTGCGCCCCAAGCGCGGTGGGCACGAGGATGATTTCGGCGCCCAGTGCGGCCACATGCCGGGCGGCTTCCGGGAACTCGGCATCGTAGCAGATCAGCGTGGCGATCCGCACATCACGGTAGGTGAACAGCGCGCAGCCTTGGCCGGGCGTGAAATGATCCCGCTCGAACCCCGGCGGGATGGCCAGTTTGCGGTGCCCGCCCAAATGCGCGCCATCGGGGCCAAAGCACTGCGCCGCGTTAAAGATTGCGCCGCCATCGCGTTCCGCAAAGCCGTAGTGGATGGCGACGCAATACTGACGCGCCAATCCGGCGATGCGCCCGGCGGTCGGGCCATCGGCGTGCTCGGCGCGGGCGGCGACCTGATCGCCGATGTTGTAGCCTGTGGCAAAAAGCTCGGGCAGCAGGAGCAAGTCAGCCCCTTGCGCGGCAGTCTCAGGCAGGATGCCCGCCAACCAATCCAGCCGGTTGCCCGGCGCAGGCAAGTCCGCCGGGGCCTGACCGACAGCCAGATGGAACACGCCCCGCATGGTCAGTGCTCCGATATCAGCAGGGTGCGGGGGTAATCGGTGATATAATCAAAGCCACTTTCCGTCACCACGATGCTGTCGCCGATGCGCCCCGCCGTGACCCCGTCGACCGAGATACCGCCATCGACCGCAAAGGTCATGCCGGGTTTCAGGATCGTGGTGTCACCGGCCTTCAGTTCCGGCGCCTCAAGATAGGCGACGCCGATGGAGCGCCCCGTGCGATAGCCCGTCTCATACCCGCGCACGGCATAGATTTCGTTCGCCGCGGCGGAGACCTCTTGAGCTTCGATACCGGGGCGGATGGCGGCCAAAGCAGCTTGCTGGGCGTCGATCGCGGCTTGCTGCACGCGCGCGGCCTCGTCCGTTACCTCGCCGATATGGAACATGCGATCAAAGCCCAGCTTGTATTGCTTGAACTGCGCCATGTTGCAGAAGCAGAAATAGACCGGATCGGCGCGCTGATACCGCCGCACAGAGGCGCGCCGATGCACCATCGATGTGTCGCGTCCGCTTTGCAGGATTTGAAGGTTGTGGATCATCGGCGAGACAAAGCGGTCCCACCCGGTATCGGTCAGGAAGTCCGCCGCCTTGCGCGAGCCCTCCTCGATCACCGCCAGCGCGCTTTCGTACTCCGGCAGGCCCTCGCGCAGGCTGCCATGGGCAGCGGCCATCATCGCACCCGCGATCTGGCCCGCCTGTTTCATCACCTCGATCTCGAACGGCGTCTTGATCATCCGCAGCGCACCAAGCACGGGTGAGATGTCCTTGATCGGCACGCCGGGATAGCTGTCATCGAGAAAATTCCGCACAATCGCTGGGATCGAGCCACGCTCGACCCAAACCGCCTCGGGCGCTTCACCCAGCGCCCCGGCGAGCGCACGGCCCCAGCTGTTCTGGCCCATATCCTCCCAGGTGCGCACATCCTCGACCCAGGTCATGGCAGCCACCATCTCGGACTCCATCAGCGGCGTGATGACGATGGGGGCGTCCTCGGCATTGACCACCAGCATCGTAGGGCGGCCGAATTCGATCCCCAGGTAGCCCCAGAACCCGGCCAGATAGGCGATAGAGCTTTCGTCGGTGAAAACCGCCCGGCGAATGCCGAGATCCCTCATGCGGGTCTGAAGATCGCGGGTGCGGGTGCGTGCCTGATCGAGCATGATGCAATCCTTTGAATGGACCGTGAGAGCCGGCTGATTGCATTAGCTGTATGCAGCCACGCCGTCAAGGCGAGCCAATTGGCGACATGTTGCCAGAAAAACACCTCTCATGTATGCAGCATGGGCAAGGAGCCGTAAACGATGTCAACCGATCCCGATGCGCCGAAAACCACGGTCGAGACCATTCAGGCCGAAATTCTTCGGCGCATCTGCTTTCTCGACTACAAGCCGGGGGACCAGTTGAAGGAGGCTGAACTGGCCACCGAATTCGGTGTCAGCCGCACCCCGGTGCGCGACGCGCTCAGCCGGATCAGCCATCTGGGCCTGGTCGAGACCCGAAACGGCGTCGGCACTGTGGTTGTCGCCCTGACGGATACGCAGATCCGCCATGTCTATGACATGCGGCTGGAACTGGCGGGGCTCATCGGCCGCATATCGCCCAATGCCATCACCGATCGGCACCGACAGTCGGTCAAGGCGATGCTGGCAACCGCACACGCCCTTGACGGGCACTTCGACGTCCGCCGATATGTCGAGATCAACCATGACCTGCACGAACTGATCGCCAGCCTGATCGGCAACGAAACGCTGCGGGCATTCTGGTGGCAGACCTACTACCAAGCGGCCAGCACATGGCACCGCGTCGGCACCCTCTTGGGGGCAGATGCCGCGCAGGCACTGGAGGCGGAATTGCTCGATGTCGCCACCGCGCTGGAGCATGACGACGCAGAGGCCATCGGATACATCCAGCGCACCCATATTGGATACGGCTACAAACGGATCAAGACGCATATCCTCGGCTCTGCGAAAGTATAGAGGCAGTCTTAAGACATGGGCTGCGACCGGTCCAGCGCGGGCTTTCGCCAAGATGTCCACTGCTGCGGCGCGGCCGCTCCGGGGAGGACTTTCGGTCAGGATCAAGGGTGGCAACATAGCAGTCGGTCTTCGGCGCCGCTGCCGATCCGACGAGCAAGCCTCCGTCGATATTGAGTTCGGCCCCGGTCATGTAGGCCGCCTCATCCAAGGCCAGCATGACCGCGAGCGCCGCGACCTCGTCCGGGTCGCCGAAGCGGCGCAGGGGCGCGTCCGCGACGAAACGCCTCGCGGTCGGGACCGGTGCCCAGCATCGGCTCCCACATAGGGGTCAGCACGGCGGCCGGGTGGATCGAGTTGCAGCGGATATTGAGCCCCTGCTCGGCGCAGTAGAGCGCGACCGATTATGTGTGGTTGCGAACCGCGGCCTTCGAAGACTCATAGGCCGCCGCGGCCGGGATACCCACGAGGCCCGAGCGGGACGAGATATTGATGACCGCCCCCGCGCCCCGGGGGCGCATCGCCCGGATCGCGTAGCGACACCTCCTATACCGAGGACCACCTGATCAGGATGGTCGCAGACGGGATCGGCACGACCTTGAGGCCGAGATCGAGACGCACCGCCGGATCCTCGCCTATGCCGCGCAGCGTCCGACGGTCTACCTGCCCAGTCACGATCCCGGCGCGCCCCGTCGACTGGCCGATCGGGCCACCCTTGACCCGCACGGCAAGGCACTCGCGAGCACACAAGTCAGGGGAGAGGCGGCATGAGGTTCGAGAACCAGATCGACCTGTCGGTGCCGAGAGACACCGTCTTCGCCTTCGTCGCCGACCAACGCAACATTCCGCTTTGGAATGACTACGTGGTGGACGTGAGACAGGAGAGCGGAGACGGCCCCGCGGTCGGGGCGCGCTACTTCCAGACGCGGAAGACCGACAGTCAACATACCGAAATCACCAGTATGGATGCCGGAAACAGCCTGACCGTGGAGACCGTGGAGGGTGCGCCGGTCGCCCGCCGGCATATCGGGTTCCGGCCGACCGGGCGCGGCACCCGCCTCTTCGACAGTTGGGATCTCGAAACCGGATACCCGGGCGTGATCGCGTTTTTCGCCGTCCGCCGGATCAGGCGCGCCGTCGCGTCGAACCTGGAAAAGCTGAAGCATTTGCTTGAGGACGGCGAGGTGCAGCGTCAGGAGGGTCGCCTGGTCACGGTCAACAGACGCGCCGACGCGGAACGGTCAGGCACCGGTAGTCCAAAGAACGGTTCGTCCCGTAATGCCGTCTGGACGTTCTTGCCGACCGGAGCGAGAGCCGCTTTTGTCTGCCATGCAGACATTGGAGTATCGTGCAGCGGAAATCAGGATCCGCCCCCTGCGTCGGTGACAACCGGCCCCCGCCGGTCTCGGCCGATTGTGTTGAAATAGTCGGTGTGCTGCGAATAAGAAGCACAATCTGCAGAACATCCTCCCGCGAAAGCTCCGTCGCGCAAACACAGTTTGCCCAAGGGTGACATGAGGGCCCGCTATTCCAAAATTTTTAGACGAATTTCAAGTTGCAGAGTTTTTCAACACAATCCGCCCGTAATGTCATCCGCAGCGCAAAGACCCCACTCAAGCCGCGATTTATGGGCAATGGACTTTCAGCTTCACTATACGCCCCACGCGCTGACACAGCGCGTCAGTTCATCGGCCCATTGAGCAGCCTGGTGAGAACTTTGCGTTCGGTGCAAGATTTCCATTTCGAGAATGGAGACCACATACAGGCAAAAGAGATCAAATTGCACAATATATGGTGTACAGTTCTCAATTATTGTAGGTTTGGAGCGGGCGACGGGAATCGAACCCGTATCATCAGCTTGGAAGGCTGAGGTCTTACCATTACACAACGCCCGCAGCGCCATTGCGTGTAAAACAGCGCGACGCGCGGGTCAAGCGGCTGCCGGGCCGTTCAGTAGGATTGCGCCTTGCGAAGGCGCGTCTGTCGCCCCTCCTCTGCGATGGCCCCGCCCAGCGTTGTGACCCCATTGTCGCGCAGCAGCGCCAGCATACGCACAAAGACCTCGGCCGTGGCCACCGTGTCGCCCATGGCGGTATGGCGCGCCTCGGGCGGGATATGCACGCCGAACCGGTCGCAGAGCGCGTCGAGCGTATGCTGCCCGGTATGGTCGAACAGCCCCGCCGACATCAGCACGGTGCACAGCACCGGATTGTCAAACCGCCGCCCGATCACCTGCTCCTTGAGCCGCAAAAACGCCAGATCGAACGGCGCGTTATGCGCCACCAGCACCGCACCCTGACAGAAATCGTGAAACCGCTGCCCGGCCTCGGCAATACCCGGCGCACCCTCGACCATCGCATCGGTGATGTGGTGCACCCGGGTCGAGGCGGACGGGATCGCCCGACCCGGATTGACCAGCGTGTCAAACGTCTCGCCGCGCAGGATGCGCCCGTTGACGATGCGTAGCCCCGCGATCTGCACGATCTCGTCGCCGCCACGCGGCGACAGGCCCGTGGTCTCTGTGTCGAAGACGACAAAGCTGAGATCCGACAGCGACCGCTCGGCCAGATCACCGCCGGGGGCCTCGGGCAGGTTGAAATCGTAGAATTCGGGCCGTGCATCGCCGGGGGCCAGAGCGGGTGACGCAGAGGCCAGCGGCAGCACGATCCGGTGACCGATAGTAGCCGTTTCGGCCCAGATGTCGGTCTGATGCGCGGCCAGCGCATCGCGCCCGGAATATGCACCATACGCCTCCGAGAGCGGGGCGCGCAGCCAGCCGGTCAGTTGCCCGTCGGTCACTGCTTCGCCCTGCCAGCCTAGGATCAGCCGGATCTCGCCCCCTTCCACCTCTGCCGAGAGGGTGAGCGCATCACGCGTCCTGTCCTCGGTCAGGTGCCGTAACACCTGCGCCAGCAGCGTGGTCACGGCAAAGCCGTCGCAGGCCAGCATCGCCTCGCTGCGGGCGATCCTGACATCGGCATCGGAATGCGCGCGCACCCCGTCGAACACATGGCTCACCGCGACCGGCGACATCGGCCAGCGGCGCGATTTGATCGCGGCATGGCGCGCGCTGAAATCATCGAGACAGGTGAATAGCCGCGCCACCTCTTCCTCGATCCCCTGCCGCATCCGCACGCGGTCTCCGGGCGCGAGATCATCCACCGATTGCAGCACTTCCAGCAGCGCGCCGATGGTGCCTGCGGGTCGGCGGACCCCCTCCATCAGCGCGGTGAAGAGGTGATCATGGGCGGCATGCGCGCTCAGATCCTCGGTCGCGTCGCGGAAGATCAGGACATGGCCCGACAGTTCCTCATCCGACAGGATCGGGCTGACACGGCCCAACAGGAACCGTTGACCATCGGCAGAAGCGGCGAGGAAAGTCTCGGCGGTGACTTCGCCGCGCACGCGGGCCTTTTGCATCCGCGACAGCGCGTCCATCACCGGCTCTGGCCGCAGGAAGGCCGAGAGCGGACGGTCAAGCCCGATCTCGCCCAGCAACTCCTGCGCCATGCGGTTATACAGCATCACCCGGTTGTCGGGCGTGGCCACCACCGCGCCCTCGCCCAGATCGCGAAACAGCGCCTCGAAGAGCGCCTTTTCCCGGGCGATGCGGGCGGTCTCGCGCTCGACCGCGCGTTGCCGGGCGGCGCGCGCCTCTGATAGCGCGGCGTTGATCGCGTTGGCGGCGGGGGCCAGCGTGCTGAGATGCTTGGCCTGTCCCTCGTCGATCTGCAAGTCCACATCTGCGCGGGCGCGGGTGGTCAGATCCGAGGCGAGCGCGAGGATCGGCTTGGCGACGTTTTCATCGAACAGCAGCCCGATCCAGGCCGCCAGCCCCAGCAGCCCCAGCCCCCCGATCAACCCGGCGATGACATAGCCATCGGGCGGCCCGCCCGCGCGCATATGGCCCAGAATCAGTGCCCCCGCGATCAACGCCGCACCGCCCAACCCGATGGCGGCAAAAAACAGCGCAAAGCGCAGCCGCAGGCCCAACCGCTCGGTCAACCGCTCGATCATGGCGTGCCCTCCCCCAGCAACGCATGGATTTGCGCGGTGAGGTCCGCCATGGCAAAGGGCTTCGTCATGAACGCATCGGCCCCCGCGGCCAGCCCCTTGCGCCGCTCCGCCGCGCCACCGCTTGCCGTGATCATCAGCACCTTGATACCGTTGAGCGCCGCATCCCGGCGGATCAATTGGCAAATCTCGTAGCCCGAGCGTTCCGGCAGCATCACGTCGAGAACCACCAGATCCGGGCGCGCCTCGGCCAGCGCATCGAGGGCCGCATTGCCCGACGCCACCCGCCGCAGGGCATAGCCCGCCCGCCCGATCAGATGGGTCAGCGCCAGCGCGATGTTGTCCTCGTCCTCGACGAGCAGAACGGATTTTTGCGACATTGCGGGCCTCCTCTCCCGGTCATGTCCGATGCACTCACGTCTGGCAGAGCGCCTCGCTCAGCGGATCATCCTCGGCCATGCTCCTCCACGCGGCCTCGGACGGGTCGGCCAGCGCCGCCGCACTCACATCGGCGCGCGCACCCTCTGCGCAGTTCACAAGCTGCGGGCGTTTCGCGGGCGGTGTCCAGCGTGCGAAAAAATAGAGATCGGCCAGCAGGATACCGGGGGCATCGGGGTTGGTCTGCACGCTCTCACGATCGAGCGCCATGATCCGCGTGGTCTGCGGGATGACATAGGTCCAGGGTTTCCAGACCCGCGTCTCCTCGACCGTGACCAGAACCTCCACCCCCTCGGGCAGCCCGTCGGTGGTGCGCCCGGCCCAGCTATATTCCGACCAGATCGCATAACCCAGCATGGCGATCCCGGCCATCACCGGGGTAATCCATTTGGGCAGACGTCCGCCGCTCAGATGCCCCGCGATGAGGGCGAGACCGGCGGCGACCGCACCTGCGGCGAATGTGGCGATGAGTTCAAAGAACATGGGTCATCCTCTTGCCCCGCGTGACTGTCCGATGGCTGATTGCATTGTCTTGACCACCATGAAGGCATCGCGCAGGTGATTGCGCTCCAAATCCGACAGATCGGACGGGTTCATGAAGTTGTCGGGCGTCTTGCCCCCCGCAATCTGCGCGGCCTGATGGCGCAGGCGCGTCTCGGCAATGAGGTCATAGGCATCGAGCAGATCATGCGCGCCGCTCTCCGAGATCACGCCGCCCGCGCGCGCGCCCTCGATCCGGTCGCGGGTGCCCGCCTCTTCCAACGAGCCCAGCAGCGCATAAATCCGCCCCAGATCGACCACCGGCACGACGCCGGAATGCTTGAGGTCGATGGTGTTCTTGTGATCGCCCGACCGGATAAGAGCAAACCCCCGAAATAGTCCCAGCGGCACGGTATGCTTGAGCGCGTTCGAGATCATGTGCGCCACGAAGATCGAGTTCTTCTTGGCCTGCGCCAGAACCTCGGCCTGCAGGTTGTCGAAGAGCGCCGCCTCGCCCGCGATGGCGCGCAGGTCGAACATGACCGAGGCCAGCATCTGCGCCTCGTTGTCGGGCTGCGCGATCCAGCCCGCGAAATACTCGCGCCACACCCGGCGCGGCTGCCGCCAGCGCGGGTTGGTCGCCATCATGTCGCCGGGGCAGTAGAAGAACCCGCAGGTATCGAGCCCGTCGCTGACGAACTTGGCGAGATCGGCGAAATAGGCGTCGTGTTGCGCGGGGTCAAAGGCGTCGTCGAGGATCAGGCAATTGTCCTGATCGCTGATGCCGGTCTGCTCGCGCCGCCCCTGAGAGCCGCAGGCGGCCCAGAGATAGGGAACCGGCGGCGGGCCAATCCGCGCCTCGGCCAACCGCAAGAGCCGCCGGGTGATCGCATCGGTGATATCGGTGATCCGGCGGGTGATCGAGGCGGGCTTGACCCCCGCCCGCACAAGCTGCGCCAGAAGACCCGGCACACGCTCCATCACATGCGCCATGTCATCGGGCGTATCGGCGTGGGTGATATCGGCGACCATGTGGCTCGCCGTGGCGGCCTGTTGGCGGAACAGGTCGGTCTTGCCGATCATCCCCACCACGCGCCCGCCTTGTGCCACCGGCAGATGGTTGACCTTCAACTCCGACAGCAGCATCAGCGCATCGAGGCCAAGCCGCCCCGGCGCGATGGTCACCGGGTCCGGCGTCATCACGCGGCTTACCTTGATTTGCCCGTCCAGCCCCTCGGCCAGCACCTTGTTGGTCAGGTCATGGGCGGTGATGATGCCCGCGAGCCTGTCATCCTCCATCACCACGACCGAGGAAATTACGTGATCGCGCATCAGTCGCGCAACCTCTGTAATGGTGGTGTCCGGCGGGCAGGTGACGGGATGCTGCGCCATCAGGTCAGAGACCTGAAGCGCTGTAAGGCCGGTGGCGTAGGGTCCGCTGTCGGTCGGGTCTGTAGGCCGTGCACGCGCAAACCAGCGGGCGATCCCGTCACACCTCTCCATAAGATCCAGGAAATGCGCCGTGGGGATCAGGATCAGGCGTGCGGGCTCCGAGACGCGGGCCGTCAGTTGCGCGGTGCCGTCGCGCAACAGGCCACGTTCACCCATTATGTCGCCGGGGCCGCGATGCGAGACGAGGTCATTGGCCCCGGTCTGGATGTCGAACGCGCCCGAAATGACAACGTAAAGCCCCCTGAGCGGCGCGCCCTTGGCAAAGAGCGTCTCGTCTATTGCCAGTTCGATCAGGTCGAGGTCGGGCGCGAGGCGCGCGCGCATCTCGTCCGTCAGCGCGTCGAATGGCGCCTGCGCACACAGCGTGTCGATCAGGGCGGGGTCGGTCTGGCGCATCGCCGGGCCTTTCTGGGGAAGTATCTGAAAACAGTCTAAAAGCGCCCGTGATAGCCGTAAATACCGGCGGGCGGAAATCGACAGGGGCGGCCATCGCCGCCCCTGCCATGTTCGTTCAGTGATCGACAGCCGCCGCCGCACCCCTGGGCACGCGGACGCTTTCGACCAGGTCCTCGATCTCTTGCGGGATCGGGGCCGTCATCTTCGACACGGTGAAGGCCACCGCGAAGTTGATCATAGCCCCCACAGCCCCGAAGGAGGTCGACTTGATCGTGCCAAGCAGCGGATCGGCATCGGTGAAGCTGTTGGTGTCGGGAATGAACAGCCAGCCCTTGTGCAGGAAGATGTAAATCAGCGTCACCGCGAGACCCGCGATCATGCCGGCCACGGCACCCTTGTTGTTCACCTTGGTAAAGATGCCCATCATCAGCGCCGGGAAGATCGAGGCCGCCGCCAGACCAAAGGCCAGCGCCACGGTTTGCGCGGCAAAACCCGGCGGGTTGAGGCCCAGATAGGTGGCCACCACGATCGCCGCCGCCATCGCGACACGCGCCGACAGCAACTCGCCCTTTTCCGAAATGCCCGGATTGAGCTGCCCCTTGATCAGGTCGTGGCTCACCGCCGAGGAGATGGCCAGCAAGAGACCGGCAGCCGTCGACAGCGCGGCGGCAAGACCACCGGCAGCGACAAGACCAATCACCCAGCCCGGAAGGTTGGCGATCTCGGGGTTGGCAAGCACCAGGATGTCGCGGTTGAAGTTGGTCAGCTCGTTGCCTTCCCACCCGTTCGCAGCCGCCTTTTCCTGCATCTCGGCGTTCTTGTCGTTATAGTACTGGATACGCCCGTCGCCGTTCTTGTCTTCCCAGCCCAGAAGGCCGGTCTTCTGCCATGTGGCCATCCAGTCATACTTGGCATCGGTTTCGATCTGCTCGACGGAAACCGCCTGCGCATCGGTGCCATTGGGCCACATCAGGTCGGTGATGTTGAGCCGTGCCATCGCACCCACAGCCGGGGCGGTGAGGTAAAGCAGCGCGATGAACACCAGTGCCCAGCCCGCCGACCAGCGGGCATCTGCCACGCGGGGAACGGTGAAGAAGCGCATGATGACGTGCGGCAGACCGGCGGTACCGATCATCAACGACAGGGTGAAGAGCACCATGTTGAACGTGTCGCCGTGATGGGCGGTGTACTCGTTGAAGCCCAGTTCGCGCACGATCTGATCGAGTTTCGCCAGAAGCGGCTCGCCGGATGCGACGTGATCACCAAAGAGACCCAGCGCCGGGATCGGGTTGCCCGTCAGTTGCAGCGAGATAAAGATCGCCGGGATGGTATAGGCCATGATCAGCACGCAGTATTGCGCCACCTGCGTATAGGTCACGCCCTTCATGCCGCCGAACACCGCGTAGGCAAAGACCACACAGGCCCCGATCAGCAGACCGGCGGTGTTGGAGATCTCCAGAAAGCGGCCAAAGGCCACGCCGACGCCGGTCATCTGACCGATCACATAGGTCAGCGACGCGACGATCAGACAGATCACCGCCACCATGCGTGCGGTAGGTGAATAGAACCGGTCGCCGATGAACTCGGAGACGGTGAACTTGCCGAACTTGCGCAGGTAAGGCGCCAGCAGGAGCGCCAGCAGCACGTAACCGCCCGTCCAGCCCATCAGGAAGGTCGAGTTGTCATAGCCGGTGAAGGCGATGAGGCCCGCCATCGAGATGAACGAGGCAGCCGACATCCAGTCGGCGGCGGTCGCCATGCCGTTGGTCACGGGGTGAACCCCACGGCCAGCCGCATAGAATTCAGAGGTCGATCCGGCGCGTGCCCAGATCGCGATGCCGATATAGAGCGCGAAGGATGCGCCCACGAATATCAGGTTGAGTGTAAACTGATCCATTGTCCCCGGCTCCCTTATTCTTCACCGACGCCGTGTTCGGCATCGAGTTTGTTCATCCGCCAGGCGTAGAAGAAGATCAGCGCCAGAAAGACCAGGATCGAGCCTTGCTGTGCGAACCAGAACCCAAGGTCGGTGCCGCCCACGGCGATCCCCGACAACATGGGGCGCAACAGAATGCCGAACCCGAACGAGACCAGAGCCCAGATCACCAGGCTCCAGAGAATGATGCGCACATTGGTTTTCCAATATGCCTTTGCGGCTTCCTTATCGGACAAAGCGTGTCCTCCCTTTTGTCAAAGGTTTCCTCCTGCCCGGGCCGGGACCATCCCGGCGCGGGCCTTCCCTTACGCGGTCGCCTGTTTGACGATCGTGTTCAGCTCTTGCGCCACGGTGCCGATCCCGGCCATGGCATCGACGCGGACGAGCACGCCCCGCGCGTCGTAATAGTCGATCAGCGGCGCGGTCTGCGCATGATAGGCGCGCAGGCGGCTCTCCACCGTTTCGGCATTGTCATCGGCGCGGCGCGTCATTTCGGTGCCGCCGCATTTGTCGCAGATACCCTCGACGGCAGGGGTCTTGAACGTGTCGTGATACCCCTCGCCGCAGCCCGCGCAGGTGAAACGTCCGGAAATCCGCGTCACCATCGCGGCGTCATCCACCTCGAGGCTGATCGCGGCACGAATACCCGCACCAAGATCGGCCATCAGCCCATCCAGCGCCTCGGCCTGCACCGTGGTGCGCGGAAATCCGTCGAGAATGACGCCATTTGCACAGTCAGGCTCAGCCAGCCGGTCGCGCAGGATCGCGATGACGATCTCGTCCGAGACCAGATCGCCCGCCTCCATCACCGCCTTGGCCTGTTGGCCCGCGTCGGTGCCCGCCGTGACGGCGGCGCGCAGCAGATCGCCCGTTGAGAGCTGCACCAGCCCGAACGCGTCCTCCAGCATCCGCGCCTGCGTGCCCTTGCCCGCGCCCGGCGGCCCGAGCAGGACCAGATTGGCGGCGGTTTGTGCTGTCTTGGTTCCGTCCATTGTCACAGCCCCCTCATGCGCCGGCGCGGTTGGTGATGAGATCATCCACCACCGAGGGATCGGCCAGCGTCGAGGTGTCGCCAAGGCTGTCGAAATCGTTCTCTGCGATCTTGCGCAGGATGCGGCGCATGATCTTGCCCGAGCGCGTCTTGGGCAGGCCCGGCGCCCATTGAATGACATCCGGCTTGGCGATCGGGCCGATTTCCTGACGCACCCAGTTGGCAAGCTGCGTGCGCAGCTCGTCCGTGGCCTCGACCTCGTCCATCAGGGTGACATAGCAATAGATGCCCTGCCCCTTGATATCATGCGGATAACCGACCACGGCAGCCTCGCTGACGGTCGCATGCGCAACCAGCGCGCTTTCGACTTCGGCAGTGCCCATCCGGTGCCCCGAGACGTTGATCACGTCATCGACACGGCCGGTGATCCAGTAATCGCCATCCGCGTCGCGGCGGCAGCCGTCACCGGAGAAATAGTAGCCTTTGAACATCTCGAAATAGGTCGAGACAAAGCGTTTGTGATCGCCCCAGACGGTGCGCATCTGACCGGGCCAGCTATCCTTGATCGCCAGCACGCCCTCGGTCGCGCCGTCCAGCTCGTTGCCCTGATCGTCGAGCACGACAGGGGCCACGCCAAAGAACGGCTTGGTCGCCGAGCCGGGCTTGGGGTTGGGCGTCACACCGGGCAGCGGCGTGATCAGGATACCGCCGGTTTCGGTCTGCCACCACGTGTCCACGATGGGACAGCGGCCCTTGCCGACATTCTCGTTATACCAGTTCCAGGCCTCGGGGTTGATCGGCTCACCGACCGAACCGAGGATGCGCAGGCTGCTCAGGTCCGACCCTTCGACCGGGGCGGTGCCCTTGCCCATCAGCGCGCGGATGGCGGTGGGGGCGGTGTAGAACTGTGTGACCTTGTGCCGCTCGCACACCTGCCAGAAGCGGCCCGCATCCGGGTAGGTCGGTACGCCCTCGAACATCACGGTCGTGGCGCCATTGGCCAGCGGGCCGTAGACGATATAGCTATGCCCGGTGACCCAGCCCACATCGGCGGTGCACCAGTAGATATCACCCTCGTGATAGTCGAAAATGTACTCATGCGTCATCGACGCGTAGGTCAGATACCCGCCGGTGGTATGCACCACACCCTTGGGCATGCCGGTGGAGCCGGAGGTATAGAGGATGAAGAGCGGATCTTCGGCATTCATCTCCTCGGGGGCGCACTCGGCACTGACCTTCCCGGCCTCTTCATGCCACCAGAAATCGAGGCCCTCGCGCCACGCCACCTGATCGCCGGTGCGCTGAACCACGAGGCATTTGACGTCGTCGGTGTCATGCAACAGCGCCTGATTGACGTTGTCCTTGAGCTTGGTCTTGCGCCCGCCGCGCGGCGCATGATCGGCGGTGATCACAACCTTGGCGTCACACCCGTTGATCCGCGCGCCCAAGGCGTCAGGCGAAAAGCCCGCGAAAACGATGGAGTGAATGGCACCGATCCGGGCACAGGCCAGCATGGCATAGGCCGCCTCGGGGATCATCGGCAGGTAGATCACCACCCGGTCGCCTTTTTCGACGCCGAGCGATTTCAGCACATTGGCCATCTTGCCGACCTGCGCGTGCAATTCGCGGTAGGTGATATGCAACGCCTCGTCCGTCGGCTCATCCGGCTCCCAGATGATCGCGGTCTGATCGCCGCGCGTCGCCAGATGCCGGTCAACGCAGTTCGCCGCGACGTTGAGCGTGCCATCCTCGAACCACTTGATCGACACGTCATCATAGGCGAACGAGGTGTTCTTCACCTTGGTGTAGGGCTTGATCCAATCGAGCCGCTTGCCGTGCTCGCCCCAGAACCCCTCCGGATCCTGAATGGATTGCGCGTACATGCGGGCATAATCGTCCGCGTCGATGTGATGGCCGCGCGCATTCGCACCTGCAGCATTAATGACATCATCCATGGCTTTAATTCCTCCATCCCTGGGACCATGTGACAGCCGGTCACGATGGCCTTGCACTCCACGGGATACTATACGCAATGATACGTAAAAATTTAACACATCATACTTACCCCTTATAAATTATGTGAAAAAATCTCACTTACCGACCTCACAGATAGTAAAATATTTTACTTACGAGCTTTCACTCAGGTTTTCCACGCCTCGCGCTGTAATCCACTCGGGTGGCGCGTGCCGCCACGTCACATTCGCGCGACGGAAGCCCGCCACGCGACACGCTGCGGCACTCTGCCGCAAGCTGCAGAAATGACGCGACGTCATATTTTCCCCGGTAGATTCGTATCCGATCCCGCGGCCCGCCGAATTGGCCTTGCACCCGCCTCTGGACACGCCATCTTTGGCGCAAAGGAGACCCGCGATGCCCTATGCCCATTCCGACAGGTCCGAGGCGATCCTCGCCCATCCAGCACCGGATGTGACGACCCGCGAAAAGCTGGAAGGCGGCAAACGCTTTACCATGGCGACCGAATTCGAACCGGCGGGCGATCAGCCGACAGCGATTGCCGAACTGAGCGAAGGGGTCCGCGACGGCGAGCGCGACCAGGTCCTTCTTGGGGCAACCGGCACCGGCAAGACCTTCACAATGGCCAAGGTTATCGAGGAGACACAGCGCCCCGCCATCATCCTCGCCCCCAACAAGACGCTCGCCGCGCAGCTTTACGGCGAGTTCAAGGGCTTCTTCCCCGAGAACGCGGTGGAATACTTCGTCAGCTACTACGACTATTACCAGCCCGAGGCGTATGTGCCGCGTTCCGACACCTTCATCGAGAAGGAATCCCAGATCAACGAACAGATCGACCGGATGCGCCACTCGGCCACCCGCGCCCTTCTGGAACGTGACGACGTGATCATCGTGGCCTCGGTATCGTGCATTTACGGCATCGGTAGCGTCGAGACCTACGGCGCGATGACCCAGGACCTGAAAACCGGCGAAAGCTATGATCAGCGCAAGATCATGGCCGATCTGGTGGCGCAGCAATACAAGCGCAACGACCAGGCCTTCCAGCGCGGCAGCTTTCGGGTGCGCGGCGACAGCCTCGAAATCTTCCCCGCCCACCTCGAGGATCGCGTCTGGCGGCTCAGCTTCTTCGGCGAGGAGTTGGAGAGCATCACCGAATTCGACCCGCTCACCGGCGAAAAGACAGACACGTTCGACCAGATCCGCGTCTACGCCAACAGCCACTACGTGACCCCCAAGCCGACGATGCAGCAGGCCATCATCGGCATCAGACGCGAGCTGCGCACCCGCCTCGACCAACTGGTCGGCGACGGCAAACTCTTGGAGGCGCAGCGGCTGGAGCAGCGCACACAGTTCGATCTGGAGATGCTGGAGGCGACCGGCGTCTGCAACGGCATCGAGAACTATTCACGCTACCTCACCGGCCGCGCCCCCGGCGAGCCGCCCCCCACCCTCTTTGAATTCATCCCCGACAACGCCATCGTCTTCGCCGACGAGAGCCACGTCTCGGTCCCGCAGATCGGCGGCATGTACAAGGGCGACTACCGGCGCAAGTTCACGCTGGCCGAACACGGCTTTCGCCTGCCCTCCTGCATGGACAACCGCCCCCTCAAGTTCGAGGAATGGGACGCGATGCGCCCGCAATCGGTCTTCGTCTCCGCCACCCCCGCCAAGTGGGAGATCGAGCAGACCGGCGGCGTCTTCACCGAACAGGTGATCCGCCCCACCGGGCTCCTGGATCCGCAGGTGGAAATCCGCCCCGTCGAGACACAGGTCGATGACTTGCTCGACGAGGTGCGCCGCGTCTCCGAGGCGGGCTATCGCACGCTCTGCACCACGCTGACCAAGCGCATGGCCGAGGACCTGACCGAATACCTGCACGAACAGGGCATCCGCGTGCGCTACATGCATTCCGACATCGACACGATCGAGCGGATCGAGATCCTGCGCGACCTGCGCCTCGGCGCCTTCGACGTGCTCATTGGCATCAACCTCCTGCGCGAGGGGCTGGATATCCCCGAATGCGGACTGGTGGCCATTCTGGACGCCGACAAGGAGGGTTTTCTGCGCTCGGAGACCTCGCTGATTCAGACCATCGGTCGCGCCGCGCGCAACGCCGATGGCCGGGTGATCATGTATGCCGACCGCATCACCGGCTCGATGCAGCGCGCGATGGACGAAACCGACCGCCGCCGCGCCAAGCAGATCGCCTATAACGAGGAACACGGCATCACCCCCGCCACGATCCGCAAGAATGTCGATGACATCCTGCAAGGGCTCTACAAGGGCGACGTGGACATGAACCGCGTCACCGCCAAGGTCGACAAGCCGATGGCCGGGGCGAACCTGCAAGCGGTACTGGAAGGGCTGCGCACCGACATGCGCAAGGCCGCCGAGAATTTGGAATTCGAAGAGGCCGCACGGCTGCGCGACGAGGTCAAGCGGCTGGAGGCGGTGGACCTGGCGGTGGCCGACGATCCTCTGGCCCGGCAACAGGCGGTGGAAAAGGCCAGCGACGCCGCCGTGGGCTCACGCGGGCGATCAACGGCAGGACGTCCGGGGCAGCACGGGGGGAATGTGAAGCGGCGGGGGAGATAAGGACTATTCAGGAGCAATACTTCAGAGGTAGAAGATGCTAGGAGGACTTGAATGCCGCTAGATGACGCGATTCTTGGAAGAGGTGTTTACACACCGAGGGAAGCAGCGCGTCTCATTGGAACGAGCGCGCAGCAAGTCCTAAGATGGACGCGAGGAAGCGGTCCAAATCCACCCCTCTGGCGCGCACATTATCAATTCTTAGATGAAGACATAACCGAGATCAGCTTTCTTGATCTCGTCGAGGTACGAGTTGTGGCGGCGCTTAGGCGTGCTTCAATTTCGCTACAGGCAATTCGCTTTGCAATTTCCTTTGCTGAAGAAAAATACGCATTAGATCGGCCCCTGGCCTCACAGTCGTTCAAAACTGACGGAACTGAGATATTGATGGATGCCGTAGAAAAAGACGGTGAGTTCGTTAGCCTTTCGAAGAAGCGGCCCGGCCAGAAAGTCTTCCGCGAAATTATATCTCAATCGCTCAATGATTTGGAATACGAAGGAAACTTGGCAGCTAGGTGGAGGCCGCGACAGTTTTCATCAGTAATCATTGATCCATCTCGTCATTTTGGCGATCCGATCTTGGATAAATACGGCGTTTCTACTGGCGTAGTTTCGAAAGAATTTAGAGAGTTCAAGAACTTGGCATACCTTTCAAAGATTTACGAAATTCCCTCTACCGAACTTAAAGCATGTATCTCGTTCGAACGAAGCTTAGACGAGGCACATGACTAAGGTACTTTTTGACCACAACATGCCTCCAAGTATTGCTCGTGCGCTGAATGAGCTAATAAAACTCGACGGCCACGAAGCTTTTGCACTTCGAGAAAAATTCCCAACCAACATTTCGGACATCGATTACTTCAATCAATTGGGGATAGGATGGATAGTGATTTCGAAAGATCTACAAAATTCCCGAAAGAAGGCCGAAAGGGCGGCAATTCTACGGAATAAAGTGGTTGCTTTCTATTTGTCTCCAGCTTTGCTGAAGAAAAAAATTAACGAGCAAGCAGCGGCAATCATCTGGCATTGGGACAAGATACTCGTACAACGAAACGCGGTGGAAAACGGCTTATTTCAGTTGCCGGAGAACAAGTCAAAATTCAGGTCGCTTTGACCGTTTCCAGCCACCCTGCCCGCCTTGACCTTACCTTAACCAACCGTCCCACATGCTCACATCATGCGAAACCGAAACTCGCCCCTCTCGCCCGAGGTCTGGCTGCATGACCTCTTCACCTCACGCGCGGTCCAACAAGGCACCGTGATCCGGCGCAAGGCCCGCGATATCGAGCGCTTCGCGGGAATGGAGCGGTTCATGCGTGAAATCCACCGGCGCGGCTATCGGGCGGTCGAGAACTCGGGCCAGATCATCATCTTCTGCAACCGCGCGCCGATCCGCTGGCTCACACCACCGCCGATTTCTTCAAAAGAAATCGGACCGAAGTCTTTTCAAGACTTCGGCGCACGACATCGGCCGTGACCCTCACACCGCCCGCCGTCTGCGCCCGATCCGCGCCGCGCCCCATGCGCCCAGGACCGCGCCCAGCCCGTCGGCCACCAGATCGGCCCATTCGGCGCTGCGCCCCATATATGGCTGCACGATCTCGATCAGCCCGCCATAGACCAGCCCCATCAGCGCGACCGCGCGCCACAGATGGGGAAAGCGCCATGCCAGCGGCACCGCCAGCACCGCGAAGGTCACGAAATGCGCCAGCTTGTCGAGGCCGGGCACGCCCGCCGGTCCCGGCGGCAGCGGCAGCAGCGTGATCAGCGCGATGACGAGCGCCAGAAGGGCGGTCAGGGCATGGGCCATGACCGCTTGGCTAACGCTGCCTGATGCCCGGCGCAAGCGGGCGTTCAGAAGTCGAACAGGTCTTCGAGGAATCCACCGCGTTTCTTGCGCGGTTTCCCGCCATGATCGTCGCGATACCCGCCGCTGTCGCGGTGGTCGCGCGGCGGCGGGGCCTCGGGTGCCGACCGGTCGATGATCTTGTCGAGCTCGCCCCGGTCGAGCCACACGCCGCGACATTTCGGGCAATAGTCGATCTCGACCCCGGCACGCTCGGCGAGCACCAGTTCGGCTCCGTCAATCGGGCATTGCATCGGCCACCTCCTGTCTGTTTCCCCGATCAGGTGGGGGCCGCGGGGCCGTTTGGCAAGGTCCTTCCCGTCAGCGGACCACATGCACCGCGCAAGGCGCGTGACGCACCACCTTGGCCGCCGTCGAGCCCAGCAGCAGGTCCTGCATCCCGGGGCGGTGGCTCGCGATGACGATACAATCGGGGCTGTGGCTCTCGGTCCAGTCGAGAATGGTGCGCGACGAATGCCCTTCGACCACATGGGCGCTGGCATCGGGCAGGTCGGCGGCCAGTTCGGCGAGGCGCGCCTCGACAGCCTTGCGCGCCTCGCTCTGATAGCCGGCCGGCAGGTAAGAGGCGGCATAGGCAGGCACCTGCTCGATCACGTGCAGCAGGCTGATATGGCCCGCCTCGCCCGCCAGCAGGCGCGCGACGGCAAGGGCCCCGGCGCTGTCGCGCTCGGTGTCGAAGGAAACGGGCACCAGAACATGGGCATACATGAGGCTGTCCTTTCGCGTTGATTTGCCGCAGTTTCGCGCGAAAGGCCGACGGCCGCCTTGATCCAGATCACACGCTGCGCGGTCACTCCTGCGCGGCGCGCATCTGCTCGGCGATCTGCGCCGCCCATTCGCCGATGATCGGCAGGAACTCGATCTGGCTGAGCGACCAGACCACCACCGACAACAGCACCGTCGCGCCCAGCACCGTGCCCAGCCCCACCGCCAGCCCGCGCGCAAAATTAAAGGCGAGCAGGCGCGGCAGGTTGTTGTGGATGCGCACGAAGCGGTGGCTGTTGAGGCGCGCCACCTCGGTGCGCAGGGCGTGGACCTCGCGGGCAAGGTCTTCGGATTCGCGCGGCGGTCCGCCCATCACAAGACGGTCGCCACGTCGTACATGACCGGCTCGAATCCCTTGCACAGGGCGTTGATCTCGCGGTTGCGCACGCGCATCTCGTCACCGCGCAGCATCGCCTGGAAATCCTCGCGGGCACGCCATTGGGAGTAGTTGGCGATACGGGTCTGCGCATCGTTGACGTGCAGCGCCGCGGCGATGAAGCCGGGCTGCTTCGAGATCACCTCACGATAGGCGGTGGTGAGCAGGTCGAGCACGTCCTCGCATGTGCCCGGCGTGACCTCGAAGGTGGTCAGAACGGTCTGGTGGTGACGGTCTTGGCTAATGGTGAGCATGGCGCTGTCCTCCTGCCTGTTGAGTAGCACGGTGCGTCATGGCGGTAAATTCCGCGTCGGTCTTAACCTGCGGTTTACCCTTGTTGACGAGGGTTAAGGCGGGGGTAACCATGCTCGAACGCCTGATCCTCGTCCTCGCGCTGCTGCCGTGGCTCGCCACGGCCGTTCAGGGCGGGGCGTGGCCGCGCGCCAGGGGCGAAGGGTTCCTGTCGACCTCGGCCACGGTCGAGGGGCCCGACGAATTCGGCCTCTACCGGCAGAACTTCAGCCTCTATGCCGAGTACGGGGCCACCGCGCGGCTGACCTTCGGGGTGGACCTGGGCGGTGACATTCAGCGCATGACCAAGGCCATCGGGTTACTGCGCTGGCCACTGGGGCGGCCGTCGCGCCCCCTCAAGCTCGCGCTCGAGATCGGCGCGGGGCAGGTGGAGGGCGAAAACGCCCTGCGCCCCGCGGTCTCGGTCGGGCGCGAGTTCAGCCTCGGCACCCACCACGGCTGGCTCAACGCCGATACCCGCGCGATCCTCTTCACGGGCGGCGGCACCGCCTACGAGACCGACCTGACCGCTGGGCTGTCGCTCGGCGCGCGCATCAAGGCAATGGTGCAGTTCCAGGCCGGCGTGCCGGCGCAGGGGCGCGACTACCTGCGCCTCGCCCCCTCCCTCGTCTACGAGGCGCGGCCCGGTACACATATCGAATTCGGCGTGTCCGAGCCGCTCTCGGGCGGCGGCGAGCGCGGGATAAAACTCGGCCTGTGGCGCAAGTTCTGAGCGATCAGACCGCGTCGTCGATCCGCACCCGCAGGATCACCTTTCCCGAAACCGGCTGCGGCCAGTGCAGGTGGATCCGGTCCCTCTCCGGCCCCTGTCGCGCCTCGAACCACGGGCTGGCATGCACCGCGTTGCCACCGCCATCGCGCAACACCCCCTCGGCCAGCACCGATTCGACCGTCTGCGCCCACGCCCCGAACGGCAGCCGCGGCGCCGGGGTCACCACCCACGTTGCCGCGGCGCTGGCCTCGATATGCACCATCGCCAGCGGGCTCCGGGCCGGGACGTCCACGTTGTGAAAGCTGTTCCCGGCGAACGTGATGTTGCCCACCCGGTCGTAATCGAGATCGGCAAAGCTGGTATCCACGCTCTCCACACGGGTGATCGAGCCGATCGCGCGGAACGTGTTGCCGGTCACGATCATGCCGTCGAGGAAATGCCCCGGCCCGTGCGGCCTGACCACGATATAGGTGAACCACGGTGCCACATCGCTGGCGAGAAACACGTTGCCGGTGATGCTCAGCGCGCTGAACGAGAATTCGCTGGCGAAATCGGGGGCGTGATCGTGCTCGTTGCCCCAGTCGATGAAACAGTTGTCGATATAGTTGCCGCTGATCGTGCCGCGATTGTTGGTCCGGGTCAGCACCCAGCCCGCGCTCCGCACACCCCCCGGCGCGGAATCGCCCTGAAAGACGTGGTTGCCGCTGATCAGCGAGCTTGACCCGGCGATCACCGCGAAATGCCGAAAGAACGTGGCGCGGCAGTCGCGCACCTTGAGATCGTTGGCATTGGCGTTGAAGCCGATGGTGCGGCGCTCGCTCACGACAAGCGGGGCCTCGTCCGAGAGAAACTGGCAGCGGTCGATCATCATGCCCTGATCGCCCTCGCCATGGCTGGTGATACCGCGATCCTTGGGCCGCGTGAAGAAACAGTCGCGAAAATGGTTGGCCGATCCCTGCGGCGGCAGCAGAACCCCGCTGCAATCGCCCGTGCACTGGAAATCCACCTCCGAAAACGCCATCCGCGACACGTCCTGGAAGCCGCTGAAATCCAGCATGTACTTGAACCGGCGAAAGGTGAACATCTGGGTTCCGGCGGCGTCGAACAGCGGCTGGCTTATCGTCAAACGCCCCGCCGCCACGTTGCGCGACGTGACATAGACCTCGCGCCCCACGCCATCCCCCTCGACCAGCGCGCCCACCGGCACGTTGGCCACGTCGACCACCCCGGTCAGCTCCCTGACGGCGGTCCCGGGGCTGTAGGTGGCTTGCGAGGTCACCACCTCGGTGTCGAAGGCGGGTGTGGGAAAGACCGAGAATTGGCCGTTCCGGATCACGTGGCGCTGGTTGTAGGTGGTGCGGTTGCCGACCGCAGCCTGCATGTCGACGGGCGCGCGCAGCGCGATCTTGCGCCCTGCCAGATCGAGCGTCACGTGCCCGGCATTGTTCAGCAGCGCCTGATACGCCTTCCTGAACGCGAGTTCGCTGTCGCCGAAGGCGTCGATATAGGCGGGCAGGTCGAAATTCTTGGTCAGCGCGAGGATCGCCGCGTCGGGCATCACCACCGTCCCCTCGAACCGGATGCGGCTCTGGATCGTGGTGCTGCTCCCGAGGAAATACGTGCCCGCGGGCACGATGATCTCGCGGCCCCCCGCCGCCGTGTCGGCGGCCTCGAAGGCGGCGTGATCGTCACTCACCCCGTCGCCTATGGCCCCGTAATCGCGCACATCGACCGTCGCGATCACGTCGCGCAGGAAGAACCGGCTCACATCCTCGATCCCGATGTCGTCGATGCGCACCACGCCCCCCGACGGCCCGGTGAGATCAAGGCCGAAATGCCCGAACATCGCCTGCGGCCCCCAGACCATGTCGACGCCGGTGCGCTGCCCGGTGCCGACGATGGCGCTCACCTCGACCACCTCGCCATAGGTAGTCAACGTCACCTGCGGCCCGGTCACCGTCACGCCCGACAGCGGCGCGCCGCCCGCGTCCCCGGCAAAGGCGGCGATGCGCACGTCCGGCAGGTTGCCCGCGATCGCCTTCACGCGCGCCCGGATACGCAGGTAACAGCCCGGCAGGACCGGCGTCTCGCCCATGTAGCGCAGGCGCTGCACCGCCTCGACCTTCTGCACCTCCAGCGCACCCCCGAAATCCTGGTCGGCAGGAACAAAGGCCGCATTGGGCGCGCTCTCGTAGGTGTCCGATCCGGGGCGGCCATCGCCGCTCGACCATTGATCGAGCCCCGCCGCAAAGGGCGGAGGCATGAAGACGATGCCTTGGGTTATTGCCTTGTTCATGGGGGTCCCTTTCCATCTGCGCGCCTGCGGGTCGCGTGCCGGGAAAGGGAGCTATCAACGCCCGGTTAACCGGGTCTCAGGCCGCCGTGACGGTGCGCCGTGACGGTGCCCCCTGCGGCGCTCAGACGGCTTGGTCGGGGGCTTCGCGGATGCGCACGCCGTTGATACGCATCTCGCCGTCGATCCCGACCAGCTCGTATTCGGCGATCCAGCCGCGCCCGGCGGCATCGCGCAGGAATACCTCCTGCCACAGACGGCCCCCCATCTCGCGCGCCTCCAGGAACGTCACCTCCGAGGGCCGCCACACCATCGGATAGCCCTCCCGCACCATCCGGCCAAAGGTCTCCGGTGTCTGGAATTTCTCCTGGATGAACGGGCTCGCGAACCCGTAGGCGCGGCCAAGTTCCCCGGCCTCGAACGCCGCGATCTGGTCCGAAATCACGGCGCGCGCGACGCTTTCCCCGGCCCGGAGCGGCGCGACGGCCAGAAGGGTCAACAGGATCGACAGGATGAAATGTCGCATGATCTTTCCTCCGCTGTTTGCGGGGGAAATAGCCCGGATCACCGCACCTGCAAGCTCTCGAGAAACGCGAGCAGGTCGGCCATCGGCTGCGTGCTGTGCAGCACCTCGCCGGTCTCGTCGCGGATATCGAGCGCCTCGCCCGCCAGCAACTCGCCGAATACCGGCATCTCGTTGCCATGCGCGAGGATCGGGTCGCGCCCGTCGATCCGCCAGACCACCCGGCGGCGCGGAAACGTCCCGTCATTCTGCGCCGCCAGCCGCGTGAGGTCCGGCGGCGGCGGAGTGAGCACCCGGGTCATCGGGCCATCGCCCGCGCCGGTCTCGCCATGGCAGGCGCCGCAATAGCGATCGTAGAGCCGTTCGCCGATATGCGCATCCTGCGCGGCGGCGATGCCTGCCGCCGCGATCACCAACCCTGTCAGCAGCCATCTCATGGTGTCACCACCCGTCCCTTGTCGAGCCGCACCACCCGGTCCATCCGCGCGGCAAGGTCGAGGTTGTGCGTGGCAATGAGCGCCGCCAGCCCCTCGCCCCGCACCAGCCGCTCCAGCGCGGCAAACACCTGATCCGAGGTGCCGGGATCGAGGTTGCCCGTGGGCTCGTCGGCCAGCAACAGCCCGGGGCGGTTGGCCAGCGCGCGGCAGAACGCCACCCGCTGCTGCTCGCCCCCGGACATGGCCGCCGGACGGTGATCGGCACGGTCGGCGATACCCACTTCGCCCAGCAACTCCAGCGCCCGCGTCCCGGCCTCGCGGCGCGGCACGCCATTGGCGCGCTGCGGCAGCACCACGTTCTCCAGCGCCGAGAATTCCGGCAGCAGGTGGTGGAACTGATAGACAAACCCGATCGCGCGCCGCCGCAACGCCGTGCGCCGCCGGTCGCCCAGCCCGGTGGCCGCCTCGCCGCCGATCCCGACCGTGCCGACATCGGCGGTGTCGAGCAGCCCGGCGATGTGCAGCAGGGTGGACTTGCCCGCCCCCGAGGGCGCCACCAGCGCCACCATCTCGCCGGGATGAACCTGCAGGTTCACGCCCCGAAGCACGAGGATCTCGCCCACGCGGCCGCGATTGTATCCCTTCTCGACGCCGTCGAGGCGCAGCATCGGTTCACTCATAGCGCAGCGCCTCCACCGGGTTCATCCGCGCCGCCCGCCGCGCCGGAAAGATCGTCACGACAAAGCTCAACCCCAGCGACAGCGCCACCGCGGTCAGCACATCCCCCGCCTCCAGACGCGCGGGCAGGTGATATATGCCGCGGATGGACGGGTCCCAGACCTGCCCGCCCATCATCACGTTCACAAGGGAAAAGATCGGGTCGATATAGATCGCGAAGAGACAACCGAGGATCACCCCGAACAGCGTCCCCAGCAGGCCGGTCAGTGCGCCACAGATGAAAAACACCCGCAATACCGACCCTTCGCTCAGCCCCATCGTGCGCAGGATGCCGATATCGCGGCCCTTGTTCTTGACCAGCATGACAAGGCCCGAGGTGATGTTGAGCGCCGCGATCAGCACCAGGATCGACAGGATGACGAACATCACATTATCCTCTACTTCCAATGCCCTGAGGAACGCACCGCTGGAATCCCGCCACGTCCAGACCAGCGCCCGCTCACCCGCCGCGCGCAAGAGATCGGGCACCATCGCCTCGATCCGCTCGGGGTTTGTCACCATCACCTCGATCTCGTCGGCGCGTCCGTCGCGGTTGAAAAACCGCTGCGCCTCGGCAAACGGCAGGTAGACGCGCACCCGGTCGATGTCATAGCGTCCGGCGGTGAAGATATAGACCACCTCGTAGGCGTTGATCCGGGGGCTTGTGCCCAGAGGCGTCTTGACCCCGTCGGGCGAGATGATGCGGATGCGGTCGCCGACGCCGAGGCCCAGCTCGCGCGCCACGCCCGAGCCGATGGCGATCCCCTGCGCGAAGCGGGAGAGATCGCCCTGCGCCGTTTCGGGGTCGGCCACGCGCGGGATAGTGGCGAGATGTTCGGGTGCGATTCCAAAGACTTCGACGCCCCCATTGCGCCCCTGCGCCGTCGCCATCACCTGTCCCTTGACCAGCGGCGCGGCGCGGGTGACCTGTGGCAGCGCGCGCAGGCGTTCGGCCATGGCGTCATAATCGGCGATGGTCCGGTCCATGCGGCCCGTCACCGGGTCCGCCTGACCGGCCATGTAGACCGTGGCATGGGCGTTGGCACCGAGGATCGTATCGACGAATTCCGCGCGGAAACCCGAGCGAACAGAAAGGGTTGCGATGAGGGCAAAGACGGCCAGCGTGATCCCCAGAAGGCTGATCCAGGTCATCACGCTGACCCCGCCCTCGGCCCGGCGCGCGCGCAGGTAGCGCCACGCGATCAACCATTCGAATGCGGCGAAAGGGGGGGGCGTCGCGGCCATGTCGGCTCCTTGCGGGAAATCGCGCGGACAGTGCGGTTTTCAAGGGGGGGCGTCAAGGGCGGCGCGGCGGCACCGGAGAAGGCCGACGGGGACAGGCAGGGTGCCCGCGAGGCGGGGCAATCGGATTAACGCAGCGATGTTGCGGTGAAACCCCTGTCGGTATTGTGTCGGTATCGCGCCGGTATCGTATCGGTGCGGTGCCAGGCGCGAGCGATGCTTGACGCGGCGACCGGTGACGGGGTGTGTCCGCCGCTCGACGTCCGTGCGCTGCCGGGGTTGCGAAATCCTGAAAGGATTTCGGCCCGATTTCTTTTGAAGAAATCGGGGAGGCGGCGGGTTGGCACCCGCCCTGCGGCTGGTCAGGCATCATCCAACCGCGTCGCGGCGATGCTTCAATGACAGTCGCAGGGTCCTTCGGGTGGCCCGGCGGTCATCTGTTGGCAGTGGCCAGCGGACGTAAAATATACCGTGTCGTGATCGGCTCAGATACGCATGTCGCTTGATGTTGTGTCACCCCCCGTGTGTCACACCACTCCGGTATTCAGCTAGCATATTGATCTGAAGGAAGGTTGGTGGAGCCTAGGGGGATCGAACCCCTGACCTCTTGCATGCCATGCAAGCGCTCTCCCAGCTGAGCTAAGGCCCCGTTTTTCCGACCCTTCCGGGACGTGCGCCGCACTTAGACAAAGCGGGCAGCGGGATCAAGAGGAAAATCCCGCATGTGCGGGATTACATGTCCTCGTCGGACTCCACGTCGGCGATGTCGTCGAGCGAGACCGTGTCCTCGTCATCGTCCTCGAGCAGATCGTCGTCGATCTCGACCTCGACCGCGTCGTCGCCCTCGATCAGGTCACCGCTCTCGGATTCCTTGGTCGTGGCCTTCGACTTCTTCGTGGCCGCGTCCTCGGCATCGGGCGTCATGGCCCGTGACTTGCCGGATACGATCTCGACCACCTCGCCGGTGTAGGGGCTGACGACGGGGTCCTTGTTCAGGTCATAGAAACGCTTGCCGGTGGTCGGGCAGACACGCTTGACGCCCCATTCTTCCTTGGGCATGGGTGATCCTCTTTCAACTGTCGATCTTGCACGCGATCCGGCGCACCTGCCATAACCATGATACCGAGTCAAAGGCTTTGCGGCGGGTGCGCCGTCACGTTTGTCGGAGGCTATATGGGCCAGCATCTCATCCCCGGCAACCCCCCCGTTGCCGTCACCCTGCGCCGCAGCGCGCGGGCGCGGCGGCTGTCGCTTCGGGTGTCGGGGCTGGACGGTACGGTGACGCTGACACTGCCGCGCGGGGTGAGCGAGGCGGAGGCGCTTGGTTTCGCGCGGAGCCGGGCGGACTGGCTGCGCCGGACGCTGGCCGCGCAGCCCGATCGCGTGGACATCGCGCCGGGTGCGGCGCTGCCCGTCGAAGGCGAGATGCGGCGGATCGTGGCGGGGACGGGACGGCAGGTGCGGCTCGATGCGGACGAGATCCGTGTCCCCGGCCCCGCCGAGACGCTGGCGCCGCGGCTGCGCGCGTGGCTCCGGGCGCGGGCGCGCGACCGGCTGGCGGCGGCCTCCGACATCCACGCGGCACGGCTGGGGCTCGGCTATGCCCGGCTCACGCTGCGCGATACCCGCTCGCGCTGGGGGTCGTGCTCGGCGCGCGGCGGGCTCAGCTATTCCTGGCGGCTGATCCTCGCGCCGCCCGGGGTGCTCGATTACGTGGCCGCGCACGAGGTGGCGCACCTTGCGCAGATGAACCATTCGCCCGCCTTCTGGGCGGTGGTGGCGCGGCTCCTGCCGGACTACGACGCGCCGCGCGCGTGGCTGCGTCGCGAGGGGGCCGGGCTGCACCGGTATCGGTTCGATTGACCGGGTCCGCGGTTGACTGGCGCGCGATTTGTGATCACATGCCGCCATGCTGATCGCACCGCGCCCCGATCCGGCCCCGGCGGCCCATGACCGTACCTATCGCGCGCTGCGCACGCGCATCATGCATGGTGAGATCGCGCCGGGACAGGCGCTCACCCTGCGCGGCATCGCCGCCGAGTTCAGCGTGTCGATGACGCCCGCGCGCGAGTCGCTGCGGCGGCTCGCCGCCGAGGGGGCGCTCACCATGTCGAGTTCGGGCCGCGTCTCGACGCCGGAGCTGGGCAACGAGCGGATCGAGGAGCTGGCGGCGCTGCGCTCGCTTCTGGAGGTGGAGCTGGCGAGCCGCGCCCTGCCGCGCGCGCATATCGCGCTGATCGACCGGCTGCAGACGATCAACGCGCGCATCGCCGAGGATATCGCCCGGCACGATGCCGTCGGCTATATCCGCCGCAACCTGGAATTTCACCGCACGCTCTACCTGCGCGCGCAGGCCCCCGCGATGCTGGCGATGGCCGAGACGGTGTGGCTGCAACTCGGCCCCACCATGCGCGCGCTCTATGGCCGTCTGCGGCAGAAGGAGCCACCGCATTTCCACCGCCTGATCATCGCCGCGCTCAAGGCCGGGGACGAGCCGGGGCTGCGGCTCGCCGTGCGCTCGGACGTGACGCAGGGGCTGCGGATGCTGGTGGGCTGAGCGATGGCGTTCGGCCCCATCCTCATTGCGCTCGGCGTGCTGTTCCTTGTCGGTCTGGCCGCCGATGCGGTCGGGCGGCGCACGCGGCTGCCGCGGGTGACGCTGCTGCTGATCTGCGGCATCGCGGCGGGGGGCGCGGGGCTCGATCTCATCCCGCAGGACCTGAAGTCGCTGTACGACCTGCTGTCGGTCACGGCGCTGACGATGGTGGCGTTCGTGCTGGGCAACACGCTCACGGGCGAGACGCTGCACCGGCACGGTCGCGCGATCCTGTCGATCTCGATCGTCGTCGTCCTGGCCACGGTGGCGCTGGTGGCGGCGGGGCTGTGGCTGCTGGGGGTGCCCGCGCCGGTGGCGATCATCCTCGGGGCGATCGCCACCGCCACCGATCCGGCGGCGACGCAGGACGCGCTGCGCCAATCGGGGGCGCGCGGTGCGTTTCCCGATCTGGTGCGCGGCATCGTCGCGGTGGATGACGCCTGGGGCGTGCTGGTCTTCGCGCTCGCCGTGGCGGTGGCGGGCGGTTTCGCGGGCGGCGTGGCGCTCTCGCATCTCGGGCACGCACTGTGGGAGATCGCCGGGGCGCTGGGGCTCGGGCTGCTGGTCGGGGTGCCGGCGGCGCATCTCACCGGGCGGCTCGCCCCGGGCGAGCCGCAACTGACCGAGGCGCTGGGGGTGGTGTTCCTCACCGCCGGGCTGGCGCAGGTGGCGGAGGTGTCGTTCCTGTTGGCCGGGATGGCCGCGGGGGCGGTGATCGCCAACCGCGCGCACCACCACGAGCGCGCCTTCCACGAGATCGCACATATTCAGTGGCCGTTCATGATCCTGTTCTTCGTGCTGGCGGGGGCGTCGCTGGATACCGGGCGCATCGCCGGGTTCGGGATGGTCGGCGCGGCCTATGTCGCGCTGCGCATCGCGGCGCGGATGGCCGGGGGCTGGATCGGCGGGACCCTGGCCGGCACCCCGGCGACGCACCGCCCGTGGTATGGCGTGGCGCTGTTGCCGCAGGCGGGCGTCGCGGTGGGCATGGCGCTGATCGCGGCGCGCGAATTTCCCGATCAGGCCGACCTGATCCTGGGGCTGACCGTGGCGACCACCGTCATCTTCGAGGCGATCGGCCCGCTGGCCACGTTGGTCGCGGCGCGGCGGGCGGGCAACGACGACGGCTGAGCGCGGTCAGGCGGCCAGCCCCCGCGCCCCCAGTTCGAGGAATTTCTCGCGCCGGTCGCGGATGAGCGCGGCGCGATCCTTGGCCGCCAGCCCGTCGATCATCGCCGAAATCGCCGTGCCGACCGCCGCGATGGTGGCGTCGCGGTCGCGATGCGCACCGCCCAGCGGCTCGGGGATGATGCGGTCCACCACGCCCAGCCGGACGAGGTTCTGCGCCGTCAGGCGCAGTGCCTCGGCGGCCTCGCGCATCTTTTCGGCATCCTTCCACAGGATCGAGGCGCAGCCCTCGGGCGAGATCACCGAATAGACCGAATGTTCCAGCATCGCCACGCGGTTGGCGCTGGCAAAGGCCACCGCGCCGCCCGATCCGCCCTCGCCGATGATGACAGAGACGAGCGGCACACCGATCCGCAGGCAGGTCTCGGTGGCGCGCGCGATGGCCTCGGACTGCCCGCGCTCCTCGGCGCCCTTGCCGGGATAGGCACCGGGCGTGTCCACCAGCGTCACCACCGGCAGGCCAAAGCGGTCGGCCATCTCCATCAGGCGCACCGCCTTGCGATAGCCCTCGGGGCGGGCCATGCCGAAATTGTGCACGAGGCGGCTCTGGGTGTCGTGCCCCTTCTCCTGGCCGATCACCATCACCGGGCGATCGCCCAGCCGCGCGAGACCGCCCATGACGGCGGCATCCTCGCCGAACACCCGGTCCCCGGCGAGCGGCGTGTATTCGGTGAACAGCGCGGCGATGTAGTCGCGGCAACGCGGGCGCTCGGGGTGGCGCGCCACCTGGCATTTGCGCCACGGCGTCAGCGACTTGTAGAGATCGCGCAGCATGTCGGCGGCCTTGCGGTCGAGCGCGCCGGCCTCCTCCTCGACATCCATCTCCTCGCTGGAGCGCGCCAGCGCGCGCAGTTCCTCGGCCTTGCCCTCGATCTCGGCGAGGGGTTTTTCGAAGTCGAGATAATGGGTCATCGCGCGTTCGCCTTCCGGTCTGCCGCGGGGTTATATGGCGGGCCTCGACGCGATTTGCAATCATAACGGTGCGGGCGGGGGTGCGGGCGGGCCGGTTGCCGGATCCGCAATCGCGCGGTGCCCGGCGGCGCAATTGGCCTGTTGCGGTCGTTGGGTGCTTGTCTCCGGCGCGGAATCAAGGCCGAAGGCCGCCGCGCCATCGCATGTCCGCCCCGTCGCACCAAAGGTGCGCCGATACAGTCGGCACGCCTTTGGCGTGACGGACAGGCGATGTGGCTCAGCCAGCGCGCCGATTGCATGTTTTGCGGGAAAGCAGACATAAAGTGCACTGAAGAACCGTCAGATCGCCTGCCCGCGGACATGCGACGGCGCGGCTCACCCCGACGTCCGCTTCAGGCAAGGGACGCGGCCCGGTTTTGACATCGCCGCCCTGCCGTGCATGGTGCCAGCGACACAACGCCGGAGCGCCGCACGAATGCTGAAATGGATCGACATGCCCCCCGTCTGGCTCGCGGGCTTTCTCGTGCTGGCGTGGGCACAGGCGACCTGGGCCCCCATGGGCTTGAGCCTTGGCGGCGGATGGGTGGATTTCGCGGGCGGCGTGCTGGTCGGCGGCGGTGTGCTGCTGATCGCGCTGGCGGCGATGGAATTTCGCAAGCACAAGACCACCATCGTGCCGCACGAGACGCCAGAGCGGCTCATTCAGTCGGGCATATTCAAACGCTCGCGCAACCCGATCTACCTGGGCGACGCGCTGATCCTCGCGGGGCTGATCCTGCGCTGGGACGCGGTGCTGGCGCTGCCGCTGGTCCCGGTTTTCGTCTGGGTGATCGAGCGGCGATTCGTGGTCCCCGAGGAGAACCGCATGCGCCGCACTTTCCGGGCCGATTTTGCCCGCTATTGCGAAAAAACCCGGCGTTGGCTGTAGCAGCCGCCGCAAACTTGATATCGCAAGTCGCAAAATAGTGTGAAATAACCGCTTTTATGAGAACCGGCCCGGCACCGGGTGGCCGGCGGCCATCGACAGACAGGATCTGCCAGAGGGGGACAGGAAACGTGAAAATCGGAACGCCAAAGGAGGTGATGGAGGGCGAGAATCGCGTCGCGATGACGCCGGACTCTGCGCTTCAGCTTCAGAAACTGGGATATGACTGCGCGATCGAGACCGGCGCGGGCGAGCGCGCGGGATTCGCCGATGCCGCCTACGAGGAGGCGGGCGTCGAGATCGTCAAGACCGCCGCCGCGCTGTGGAAGGCCGCGGACGTGGTCGCCAAGGTGCGTGTGCCCACCGAGACCGAGTTGAAACGGCTGCGCACGGACCTGACGCTGATCTCTTTCTTCAACCCCGGCGGCAACGAGGCCGGGCTGGAGACGGCAGCGAAGAAGGGTGCCACCGTCATCGCCATGGAAATGGTGCCGCGCATCAGCCGCGCACAGAAGATGGACGCGCTGAGCTCGATGGCCAATATCGCGGGCTACCGCGCGGTGATCGAGGCCGGCAACAATTTCGGCCGCTTCTTCACCGGGCAGATCACGGCGGCGGGCAAGGTGCCGCCCGCCAAGGTGCTGGTCGTGGGCGCGGGCGTGGCGGGGCTCGCCGCCGTCGGCACGTCCACCAGCCTCGGCGCGATCACCTATGCGTTTGACGTGCGCCCCGAGGTGGCCGAACAGGTCGAATCGATGGGGGCGGAATTCGTCTATCTCGATTTCGAGGAGGAACAGAAGGACGGCTCAAGCTCGGGCGGCTATGCCTCGGTCTCGTCGCCCGAGTTCCGCGAGGCGCAGTTGGCCAAGTTCCGCGAGCTGGCGCCGGAGGTGGATATCGTCATCACCACCGCGCTCATCCCCAACCGCGAGGCACCCGAGCTCTGGACCGAGGACATGGTGAAATCCATGAAGCGCGGCTCGGTGATCGTCGATCTGGCCGCCGAGAAGGGCGGCAACTGCAAGCTGACCGTCGCCGACGACAAGATCGTCACCGAAAACGGCGTGACCATCATCGGCTATACCGATTTCCCGAGCCGGATGGCGACGCAGGCCAGCACGCTCTATGCCACCAACATCCGCCACATGATGACCGACCTGACCCCCGAAAAGGACGGGCAGGTGGTGCACGACATGGAGGATGACGTGATCCGTGGCTCCACGGTGACGCACAAGGGCGAGATCACCTGGCCGCCGCCGCCGCCCAAGGTGGCCGCGATCGCCGCCGCGCCCGCGAAGGAAAAGCCGAAGGAACTGACCGCGGAAGAAAAACGCGCGCAGGAGATCGCCGCGTTCAAGGCGCAGACCAAGAGGCAGGTCACGCTGCTGGCCATCGGCGGCGCGCTGGTGCTGTCGGTGGGCCTCGTGGCCCCGGCGAGCTTCATGCAGCACTTCATCGTGTTCCTGCTGGCGGTGTTCGTCGGATTCCAGGTGATCTGGGGCGTGAGCCACAGCCTGCACACGCCGTTGATGGCGGTCACCAATGCGATCTCGTCGATCATCATCCTGGGCGCGCTGATGCAGATCGGGTCGAGTTCGGTGGTCATCACGATCCTCGCCGCGCTCGCGGTGTTCATGGCGGCGATCAACATCTTCGGCGGCTTCCTCGTGACACGGCGCATGCTCGCCATGTTCCAGAAATCATAAGGCGGAGGGGATCATGGATTTCGGATTCACCATAGCGGCCTACGCGGTCGCGGCGGTTCTCTTCATCCTGTCGCTTGGCGGGCTGTCGGGGCAGGAAAGCGCCAAGCGCGCCATCTGGTACGGCATCACCGGCATGACCATCGCCGTTCTGGCGACGATGGTCGGGCCCGGTCAGGGGCTGTGGCTCTTGTCGGCGGTGCTGATCGCCGCGGGCGCGGCGGTGGGCTACCAGCTCGCCACGCGGGTGCAGATGACGCAGATGCCCGAGCTGGTGGCGATCATGCACAGCCTCGTGGGCCTTGCGGCGGTGTTCGTGGGCTTCAACGCCGACCTTGAGATGAGCCGCGTCGCGGCGGCGTTTGGCGAGGCGGGCCTCGCCTTTCCCCGGCCCGAAGAGGTCTCGGCAGAGGCGGCGGCGTTCGCCAAGGAATTCAGCGGCTTTGCCGCCATCGTGGCCAAGAAGACGGCGGTTGAGGTCAATATCCTCAAGGTCGAGCTGATGCTGGGCATCTGGATCGGCGCGGTCACGTTCACCGGCTCGGTGATCGCCTATGGCAAGCTGGCGGGCAAGGTGGACGGGGCCGCGAAAAAGCTGCCCGGCGGTCACGTTCTCAACGCCGGTGCGGCGGCGCTGTCGCTGCTGTTCGCGGCGATGTACCTTGGCGGCGCGGGCGTGTGGACGCTGGTGCTGCTGACGCTTCTGGCGCTCTTTATCGGCTATCACCTGATCATGGGGATCGGCGGCGCCGACATGCCGGTGGTGGTGTCGATGCTCAACAGCTACTCGGGCTGGGCGGCGGCGGCGATCGGCTTCAGCCTCGGCAATGACCTCCTGATCGTGGTCGGCGCGCTGGTCGGCTCCTCGGGGGCGATCCTGAGCTACATCATGTGCAAGGCGATGAACCGGCAGTTCGTCAGCGTGATCCTCGGCGGGTTCGGCGGGGCCTCGGGCCCGGCGGCGGAGATCGAGGGCGAGCAGGTCGCCATCGACGCCGACGGTGTCGCCAACGCGCTCAACGAGGCTGACTCGGTCATCATCGTGCCGGGATACGGCATGGCGGTGGCGCAAGCGCAGGGTGCCGTCAGCGAGCTGACCAACAAGCTGCGGGCCAAGGGCAAGACCGTGCGCTTTGCCATCCACCCGGTCGCGGGCCGCCTGCCGGGGCACATGAACGTGCTGCTGGCCGAGGCCAAGGTGCCCTACGATATCGTCATGGAAATGGACGAGATCAACGAGGATTTCCCGGATACGGACGTGGTCATCGTCATCGGCTCCAACGATATCGTCAACCCGGCGGCACAGGACGATCCCAACAGCCCCATCGCCGGCATGCCGGTGCTGGAAGTGTGGAAGGCCAAGCAGGTGTTTGTCAGCAAACGCGGCCAGGGCACCGGCTATTCCGGGATCGAGAACCCGCTGTTCTTCAAGGACAACACGCGGATGTTCTATGGCGATGCCAAGGCCAGCGTGACGAGCCTGCTGGGCAAGATCGAGTGAGCATCGTTCCAGGCCGCAGACAGATAGGGCGCGGCCTGCGGGTCGCGCCCCTGTTTGTTGGCGGGCGCGGGCGAGCTATCGGCGCATGGCCCGCGTGAGCCTGCGCCAGGGCCGCCCGTCGATCGCGGCCAGTCCCGCGCCGATGAGTGCCATTCCGATCATGTGCCGCAACAGCAGCACCTCACCCAGGATGAGCGTGCCCAGCAGGATGGCACTGGCCGGGACCAGGAATGTCACCAGCAGCAGGTTGGTCGCGCCCGCCGTCGCGAGGATGCGGAAATAGAGCGTGTAGGCCAGTGCGGTCGACAGCGTGGCCACCCCGACCAGAGCGCCGATGGCCGCGGGACCGGGGGGCGGAAGGGTCCATGGCCGGTCGATGATCAGCACGAGGGGAATTAGGATCAGGCTGGACGAGATGACCTGCCCGGTGGCCGTGCCCATGGGGCTGACCCCCATGGCGCGAAAGCGTCGCCCGTATATCCCGGCCAGGGCATATGACATCGCGCCCCCGAGGCACATGACCTGGGCCGCGACATGGACCCCGAGATCACGCAGCGCGCCCGCGCCGATCATCACCGCGACCCCGGCGAAACCGGCCAGCACGCCGGCGATCCTGCCCCCGGTCATGCGTTCGTCACGAGTCAGAAGGTGGGCCAGCAGGACGGTAAAGAGCGGTGTCGCGGCGTTCAGGATCGACGCCACGCCCGAGGCGATATGCTGCTGGCCCCAGACGATCAGCGAAAACGGCAGGGCGTTGTTCATCAGCCCCATGCAGGCGAAGGCGGCCCAGATGCGGCCGCCGCGGGGCAGGCGCTCTCCGCGCAGGCGCAACACCGCCAAGAGGAGGACCGCGGCGAGCGCCACGCGGCCCACGACCACGGTGAATACCGGCAGGTCGCGCACCGCCACCTCGTTGAAGAAGAAGGAGCCGCCCCAGACTGTGGCAAGCGCCAGCAGCATGCCCCATTCGCGCGCGGTCATCGGGCGCTGTGCCCGTGGTTCGGCCGGTATTGATGCGTCTGTCGTGCTCATGGTGTCAGATGTGCCCGGAACGGGGCGGGGTTGACGACCCGTTTCTTGCGGATTGGGCGCGCGCATCGCGTGCGCATTCGCCTTTGGCACCCGGCGGGATTTGGAGTATTTTGACCAGGAAGAAGATCACGCGTTGTGCGGTATACCTTTGTGTTCCGCTAAATCATTGGGTTTTCAGGGAAAAACTCTTTTGCGCGGGGACGTGGCGCGCTAAGGAGCGGCACAGGATCAGGAGACCGGCCCATGCCCCCCATCGCCGACCATCCGCTGCGCTACGAGTTGACCAACGAGTTGCACGCGCGGCCCTTTCCGACGCTGGCCGCGCCCTGCACGGCGATCTATCTCGCCGTCAAGCGCGAGCAGGACGCCGCCAAGCGCGACCGCGCCGCCGATCTGGCGCATCTGACGTCGCTGCTGGACCGCTACGGTGCCAAGCATCCGCAGCCCGGGGCGACGCATTACTTCGGCGAAATCGGACGGCACCGGCTCAAGTGGGAGAGCCATACCGAAATGGTGACCTACACGGTGTTCAGCGACGGGGTCAGCACGCGGCCCTTCGATCCGGCGGATTTCGACGTGTTTCCAGCCGATTGGCTGGAAAAGGCACCGGGGCAGCGGATGACCTCGGCGATGATCCGCGTGGTGCCGTGGGAGAGCCGCGAAGCCACCCGTGGCGATATCGACCGCTGGTTCGTGCCCGAGAGCGTGGCGATGGCGCGGGTGCTCGAAGATGCCGGGGTGGTCGCCGGGGATTTCCGGATCGACCCGGCCGGGCACCTGCGGTTCTCGCTGCACGTCGCGCCGGGCACCGGGCAGCGGCGGATCGGGCGGATCGTGCAGCGGCTGTGCGAGATCGAAACCTACAAGACCATGTCGATGCTGGGCTTTGCCCGGGTGCGCGAGATGAGCCGCCAGATGGGCGAGACCGACAGCCGCCTGAGCCGGCTGGTGGGCGACATGACCGGCGGCAGCCAGCCCGCCGAGGACACGCTCGACGGGCTGCTGGAGGTGTCGGCGGAGCTGGAAGCGCTTGTTGCGCAATCATCTTTCCGGTTCGGGGCGACGGCGGCCTACGAGCAGATCGTGCACCAGCGGATCGGCGCGCTGCGCGAGACGCGGTTCGAGGGGCGGCAGACATTCAAGGAGTTCATGATGCGGCGCTACGATCCGGCGATGCGCACGGTGCAGGCCACCAAGGACCGGCTGACGGCGATGTCGGACCGGGCGATGCGCGCGGGCGATCTGCTGCGAACCGGGGTGGACGTGGAAAGAAGCGCGCAAAATCAGGCACTTCTGGAAAGCATGAACCACCGCGCCGATCTGCAATTGCGCCTGCAACGCACCGTCGAGGGGCTGTCGGTGGTGGCGATCAGCTACTACGCGGTGTCGCTGGCGGGCTATCTGCTCTATCCGCTTGTGGATTTGTTGAGCGTTTCCAAGGGAATGGTGACCGCCACGGTGACCCTGCCGGTGGTCGCGCTGGTGTGGTGGCTGGTGCAGCGCATCCGCAGGAAGCTGCACTGAGGCGTTGCCATGCCGGGGCGGCGGGCGCATGATCGGGCGATCAAACGGTCAGGAGATGCCGATGCCATTTGCCGATTTCATCATGAATTTTCAGGCGCTTGACCTACCCTCCCCTGATGATGTGGTGCAAAGCCGCGCGATCCGGTCGGAGCAGGGATTGTGCGTTTTCTTCACCTTTCTGCAGGACATGGACCTGCCGCCGCACAGCCACGGGCCGCAATGGGGCACGGTGGTGGAGGGTGAGATCGCGTTTACCATAGGCGGCGAGACGCGGCGCTATGGCCCCGGCGACAGCTATGACATCGGCGCGGGCGTCGAGCACGGGGCGCGCATCAGGGCGGGCACGCGGGTGATCGACGTGTTCTCCGAGCCGGACCGCTACCCGCTCAGGTGACGTAGTGCAGCCCGTCGAACTGCTGCCGCCAACCTGTCGTTTCAGGGCGCAAACCTGCAGGTTCGGGGCTGTTGAGCGCGCGGGCGATCAACCGCGCCATGACCGTGGCATGATCGGGCGTCACGCCGCGGCGGACGATCTCGGGCGTGCCGATGCGCAGCCCGTTCATGTCCCCCGCGACCGGCGCCGCGGGCAAGCCGATGCCGCAGGCGAGAAAGCCTGCCTGCCGGAGATGTCGTGCCGCCGCCTGCCCGCCGCCGAACGCGGCGGCCTCGAGCGCGAACTGGTGCGAGCGGGTGGCCACGCCCCCGGTCTTGAACACCGGCAGCCCCTCGGCCTCGAGCGCCTCGGCCAGCGCCTGCGCGGTGGCGATCATCTGCGCGGCATAGGCGCGGCCATGCTCCTGCCAGTCGCACAGCGTGATGGCGAGGGCGGCGGATTTGGCGGCGTCGAAATTGGCGGTGAGGCCGGGAAAGGCGATGGCGTCGAGGCGCTGCGCGATCTCGGCGTCGTTGGTGACGATGAGGCCGCCCGCCGGGCCGCCGAGGCTCTTGTAGGTGCTCATCGTCATCAGGTGCGCACCCTCGGCGAGCGGGTTGCGCCACGCGCCGCCGGCGATGATGCCGCATTGATGGGCGGCGTCGAAGAGGAGGTACGCGCCCACCTCGTCGGCGATGGCGCGGGTCTCGGCCACCGGGTGCTCGGAGAGGTTGAGTGAGGCACCCAGCGTGATGAGGCGGGGGCGGGTGTCGTGCGCGAGGGCGCGCAGGGCGTCCACATCCACGGTATAGCCGTCCGCCGCCACCGGGGCCTCGACGATGCGCAGCCCGTAGAGCCCGGCGCAGCCGTCCGCGTGATGGGTGACGTGCCCGCCGATGGCGGCGGGCGGCGCGATGATCGTGTCGCCGGGCTGGCAGGTGGCCATGAACCCCATGAGGTTGGCGATGGCGCCGGAGGGGGTGCGGATCTCGGCGTAGCGCGCGCCGAAGACCTGCGCCGCGAGGGTGGCCGCGATCACCTCGATCTCCTCGATCGCCTCCAGCCCTGTCTCGTACTTGTCGCCGGGATAGCCGAGCGAGGGGCGCGAGCCGAGCCCCGAGGCAAGGAGCGCCTCGGCGCGGGGGTTCATCACGTTGGTGGCGGGGTTGAGGTTGAAACACTCGGCGTCGTGGATGCGGCTGTTTTCCTGCGCCAGCGCATCGATGCGGGCGGCGATGGTGTTGGGCACCTCGGCGGCGGTGCGAGTGGCGATGGTCTGGACGAGGTCTTCGCAAGGGCCGGGCACCCAGTCGCGGCGGGCAAGGGGCATGGGGTGTCTCCATTGGTGGTCGGGCGGTACTCTGCGCGCGATGCGCGGCGGGCGCAAACCGGAAATGCGCGGGGATGGACATGGGTGCCGGTTCTGGCCTTAAGCTGCCGTTAGGGAGAGCCGCGCCGGGATCAAATTCCCGAACGTCCGCTCCAGGCCAATCGCAACCTTCACGGCGTGTTCGGCCACAGGCGGCTTCGTCCCGCGGACCTGTTCCCAGACCCTGATCCGGCGATCAGGGGGCAGCGGAGGCAGGCGCACCCCCCGTCCCGACCTCCGCGCGTTTCGTGCCGGGGAGCCGCCAAACCACACTGGCCATTCCCTTGCCGCTGCGCTATCTGGCACGGGTCGAGACAAGGGGGCGCGCGATGTCTGAGAAAGCCGCATTCGAGACGCCGGGGCCGGTGGAATCCGATCTGGGCCACGCGATCTCTCCGACCGAGGAAATCATCGCCGAGATCGCGGCGGGGCGGATGGTGATCCTCGTCGATCACGAGGACCGCGAGAACGAGGGCGACCTGGTGATCGCCGCCGAATTCGCCACGCCGGAGGCGATCAACTTCATGGCCATGCACGGGCGCGGCCTGATCTGCCTGCCGATGACCGCCGAGCGGATCGACCGGCTGGGCCTTCCGATGATGGCGGTCAACAACTCGTCGCGCCACGAGACCGCGTTCACCGTCTCGATCGAGGCGCGCGAGGGGGTCACGACGGGGATTTCCGCCCATGACCGGGCGCTGACCGTCGCCACCGCGATCAACGAACAGAACACGATGGCCGATATCGCCACGCCGGGGCATGTCTTTCCGCTGCGCGCGCGGCGCGGCGGCGTGCTGGTGCGCGCGGGCCACACCGAGGCAGCGGTGGATATCGCGCGGCTGGCCGCGCTCAACCCGGCGGGCGTGATCTGCGAGATCATGAAGGAGGATGGCAGCATGGCGCGGCTGCCCGACCTGATCGAGTTCGCCGACGCGCACGGCCTCAAAATCGGCACCATCTCGGACCTGATCGCCTATCGCCACCGCCACGACAACCTGGTGATCGAGACCGGGCGCGAGCGCGTCACCTCGTGCCACGGCGGCGCGTGGGACATGCGCATATTCGCCGACCAGATCACCGGCACCGAACATGTCGTGCTGACCAAGGGCAACGTGACCGACGGCGAACCGGTGCTGACGCGGGCGCATGCGCTCAACGCGCTGGAGGACGTGCTGGGCATCGGCGCGCAGGCGGGCCACGGCCCGGCGGGCAAGCTGCCGCGCGCGATGGAGATCATCGCCCGCGAGGGGCGCGGCGCGGTGTTCCTGTTCCGCCAGCCGCGCCCGGAACTGGCGGGCGAGATGGCCGACGAGGACGGGCCGCGCACGATCAAGCACACCGGGCTTGGCGCGCAGATCATGGCGGTGCTGGGAATACACCGGCTGGTGCTGCTGACCGACAGCCCCGATACGCGCTACCTGGGCCTCGATGCCTATGGCATCACCATCAAGGGCACCCACCCGCTGAGCGAGGAGTGAGGACATGGCCGAGCACGAATACACCCTGCCGCGCGCCGAATTCGACAGCCCGGTGAAGCTGCTCATCGTGGTGGCTCCGTTCTATCGCGACATCGCCGACAACCTGATCGCGGGCGCGGTGGCCGAGATCGAGGCCACGGGCGCGAGCCACGAGATCGCCGAGGTGCCCGGCGCGCTGGAGCTGCCGACGGCCATCGGGATTGCCGAACGGATGTCGAATTTCGACGGCTACGTGGCGCTGGGCTGCGTCATCCGGGGCGAGACCACGCATTACGAGACGGTGTGCAACGACAGCTCGCGGGGGCTCATGCTGCTGGGGTTGCAGGGGCTGTGCATCGGCAACGGCATCCTGACGGTCGAGACCCGCGCGCAGGCGGAGGTGCGCGCCGATCCTGCGCGGATGAACAAGGGCGCGGGGGCGGCTGCGGCGGCCTTGCATCTGGTGGCGCTGGCCCGTAAATGGGGCGGCCCGCGCAAGGGGGTGGGATTCCAGCCCGCCTCGGGCGAGTACCGCATCGCGGGCCAGACGAAGGACGACCCCAAGGCATGAGCGACCATCCCGCCCCGGCACGCCCGGGCAGACACAGCATGAAATCGGCGGCCCGGCTCTATGCCGTGCAGGCGCTCTACCAGATGGAGCAATCCGGGCAGGGCAGCGACGCGGTGCGGCGCGAGTTTCTCGACCATCGCTTCGGGGCCGAGATCGACGACGGGGTTGAGATGGCCGAGGGCGACGCCGACCTCTTTGGCCTCATCCTCGACGAGGCGGTGAACTGGCAGGGCAAGATCGACCAGATGACCGACCGCGCGCTGGTGGCGAAATGGCCGATCGCCCGGATCGACCCGGTGCTGCGGGCGCTGTTCCGCGCCGCCGGGGCCGAGTTGGGCCAGAAGGGCACGCCGCCCAAGGTCGTGATCATGGAATATGTCGAGGTGGCCAAGGCGTTCTATCCCGATGGGCGCGAGCCGAAATTCGTCAACGCCGTGCTCGACCACATGGCGCGCGAGGCGCGGCCCGAGGCGTTCTGAGGGGCGCGCGCGGGTCTGGCCTGGAGCGGTCGTTAGGGTAAGCCGCGCCATCGACAGGCCGCGGGGTGGCGATGTAACGGTTTTTCCGGGCACTTTATGTCTGCTATCCCGCAAAACCTGTAATCGGTGCGCGAGCTTGGACAAATCGCCAGTCCGTCACGCCAAAGGCGTGCCGCGTATACCGGCGCACCTCCGGTGCGACGGGGCGGCCTGGCGATGGCGCGGTGGCCTTCGGCCTTGATTCCGCGCCGGGACCAGAGAGGCGAATGTCAGGTACAGGCCAAATGATGCATAAACGCACCTTCCCCTTTGCCGCGCGCCGTATCGCCGCTACGCTGCGCCCACGCAGACCGGAGACCCGATGACACCCGACGGAAAACACGCCCTCGTCACCGGCGGCGGCACGGGCATCGGCCTTGCCATCGCCCGCGCGCTGGCGGATGCCGGGGCCGAGGTCACCATAACCGGCCGCCGCGCGGAGGTGCTCGACGCGGCGGCGGGCCCGCGCCTGCACCCGCAGGTGATGGACGTGACAGACGAGGCCAGCGTGACCCGGGGCGTTGCACAGGCCATCGCCGCCCGCGGCCCGGTGCAGATCTGCATCCCCAACGCGGGCATCGCCGAGGGCCGCGCGCTGCACAGGACCGACACCGAATTCTGGCGGCGCATCATGGCCACCAATCTCGACGGGGCGTTCTGGACGGTGCGCGAATGTCTGCACGACATGCGCCGCGCCGAATGGGGCCGCGTCGTCGCGATCTCTTCCATCGCGGGGCTCAGGGGGCTCAAGGGCGCCTCGGCCTATACCGCGTCCAAGCACGGGCTGATCGGCCTCATCCGCGCGCTGAGCGAGGATTACCTCGGCACCGGGCTCACCTTCAACGCGGTCTGCCCCGGATACGTCGATACCGGGATCGTCAGCCGCAACGCCGCCGCCATTTCCGAGCGCACGGGCATGACCGAGGACGCCGCCCGTGCTACCATGATCGCCGCCAACCGCCACGACCGGCTGATCGCCCCGGACGAGGTGGCGCAGGCGGTGCTGTGGCTCTGCGGGCCGGGATCGTCGAGCGTCAACGGCCAGTGCATCGAGATCGCGGGCGGACAGGTCTGAGGAGGCCACGATGACGGATTTCGAGGCGACGCGCGCCATGTTTCACCTCCCCGAGGGGGTGATCTATCTCGACGGCAACTCATTGGGCCCCCTGCCCCGCGCGGCGACCGCGCGGATGGCGCGCACGATGCAGGACGAATGGGGCGAGATGCTCATCACCGGCTGGAACCGCGCCGGGTGGATGGCGCAGCCGCGCGCCCTGGGCGACCGGATCGGACGCCTGATCGGGGCGGAGCCCGGCACCGTGGTGCTTGGCGACACGCTGTCGGTCAAGGTCTATCAGGCGCTCGCCGCCGCGCTGGACATGCGCCCCGGCCGCCGGGTGATCCTCAGCGACAGCGGCAATTTCCCCTCCGATCTCTACATGGCCGAGGGGCTGATCCGGGCACTCGACCGCGGCCTTGAGCTGCGCGTCGTCGCCCCCGAAGAGGTGGCCGACGCGATCACCGAAGAGGTCGCGGTGACGCTGCTGACCGAGGTGGATTACCGCACCGGACGCCTGCACGACATGGCCGACCTCACCGCGCGCGCCCACGCCGCAGGCGCGCTCACCATCTGGGATCTGGCGCACAGCGCGGGCGCGCTGCCGGTGGACGTGGCGGGCGCGGGGGCGGATTTCGCGGTGGGCTGCACCTACAAGTATCTCAACGGCGGCCCCGGCGCGCCCGCCTTCATCCACGTCGCCCCGCGCCATGCGGATGCCGCCTTTCCGGCGCTCTCGGGCTGGCTGGGTCACGACGCGCCGTTTGACTTCGAGCCTGCCTACCGCCCCGGCGCGGGCGTCGAGCGGATGCGCGTGGGCACGCCGCCGGTGCTCGCCATGGCCGCGCTCGACGCGGCGCTTGATGTCTGGGACGGGGTGGACATGGCGGATTTGCGCGCCCGGTCCATCGCGCTGTCGGAGATATTCATCGAAGGGGTCGAGGCCGCCTGCCCGATGCTGACCCTCGCCAGCCCGCGCGACCCCGCAATTCGCGGCTCCCAGGTCTCGTTCCGCTTCGCAGAGGGCTACGCCGCGATGCAGGCGCTGATCGCGCGCGGCGTGATCGGCGATTTCCGCGCCCCCGACATCATGCGCTTCGGGTTGACGCCGCTCTATACCGGCGAACGGGACGTGCGGGCGGCCATCCGCATCCTGACGGAGGTGATGCAGCAGCGCCTGTGGAACGATCCCGCCTGCCGCGCGCGCCACGCCGTGACCTGAGCGGCAACGCGCGTCGGGTCTGAATTCGGTCACAATCCATCCAGAATTAACCGAAATGTCCACTCATTGCCGCCGCACCCGCACTGTATCCGATCTGGAAACAGACAGGTGCGCATGCCATACCCGGCCCGGTCAGCCGGCACCCGGCGGCAGCGATGAGGAAGGACAAGGGCAGTGCCGACATACACGGTGAATATCTACAACAACGACCCGTTGTTCATCCTGTCCGGAACGGTCGGCAACACCGCAAGCTGGACCGGAGAGGCCAAGCCGTCCGGCACCGCGACGATCACCGACAACGAGCCGGGCGTCGAGGGCACGACAATCGACAGCAACGCGTCGGGCGGCGAAAGTGCCACCGCCGACATCACGGTTGGCGGCAGCACCTCGACCGGAGCAGGCATCTATGCCGAAGAAAGCTGGACCCTGCGCGACACGGTCACCGGCGAGACATTCAACGTCATCACGTTTCGCGTCACCAGTGGCGGCGCGACCGGCTATTATACCCTGTCCGAGACACCGCTCGTCTCCGGGCGAAGCTATGAGACGCTGGAGCATGACACCGATCCCGATGTGACCGCGGGCGATCCGGCGTTCAGCATCGACGACTATGTGGAGGCCGGCTTCGAGGTCGACGGGACCGCGGGCGATGACAATATCGACGCGGGCTATGTGGATACCGACGGCGACTCCGTCGGCGGGGGCAACGACACCGTCCTGGCGGGGGCAGGCAATGACACCGTGTTCGCGGGCGCGGGCGATGACACGGTGTTCGGCGGCACCGGCAACGATTCGATCCATGGCGGCGCGGGCGATGACAGCCTTTCGGGCGGGGACGGCGATGACACGCTGATCGGCGGCGCGGGGGCGGATACGCTTAGCGGCGGTGCCGGGCTCGATATTGTCGATTATTCCGCCTCGGACGCGGCGGTGAATGTCGATCTCAGCACCGGCAGCTATGGTGGCGGCGACGCGACGGGCGATACCGGCTCTGGAGTCGACGGAATCATCGGATCGGATTTCAACGACACGCTGACCGGCTTTGACGGCATTTTCGATGGCGGCACCACCACGAATTACATCGACGGCGGCGCGGGGAACGACCTCATCGACGGGCTTGACGGCGGCGATACGCTGATCGGCGGGGCGGGCGACGACACCGTGCTTGGCGGTGGCGGCGGCGACCAAGTGTTCGGCGGCAGCGGCGACGACACGCTCTCCGGCGGCAGCGGCGACGACGTGATCCGGGGCGATTCCGACCCGTCGGCCTCGTCCTCCGAATCGCTCAACTGGGGTGCCGAAGGGGCCAGCGGCACCGACATCTCGTCCGGTGTCAGCCAGGACACCGGCGGCATGACCGTCACCGCGTCCTTTGCCAGGGGGCCGATCAACGACGTCATCGAGACCTCCGGCACCACCCAGCATACCGAAGCGGGCGAACCGTTCGATCCCAATTCCGCCCTCTACCTGACCTCCGGCAGCGGCGCTGGCGACAACGTGACCGTCACGCTGGGCTTTGCCGCCGAGGCCGGGTCTGGCCTCGCGGACGAAGTCTCGAACGTCTCCTTCCGTGTCAACGATATCGACCAGGGCAGTTGGCAGGACATCGTGACCATCACCGCCTTCGACGCGGCGGGCAACCCGGTTCCCGCGACGATCACCGTGTCCGGCGATGACAGCCTTTCGGGCAACACCGTGACCGCCGGGGGCGGCGGCGACAGCGCCGACGAAGCGGCCGGGTCGATCCTGGTCGAGGTCGCGGGTCCTGCCGCCTCGGTCGTGATCGACTATGACAACGGCGACACCGGCGGGCAGGCGCTGTGGGTCACCGATGTGCATTTCGACACCATCACCGCCGACGCCGCCGCCAACGCCGACAGCATCGACGGCGGCGCGGGCGACGACACGCTTTACGGCGAGGCGGGCAACGACACGCTGACCGGCGGCGCCGGCGCGGACCAGCTCTTTGGCGGGCTGGGCGACGACACCATGTTCGTGTCCGAGGGCGACACCGCCGACGGCGGGGACGGCGATGACCTGTTCGTGCTCACCGATCTGGCCGGGCCCGGCACGGGCACCATCACCATCACCGGCGGCGAGACCGGCGAGACGAATGGCGACACGCTGCAACTGACCGCCGATGTCGGTCAGGACGACATCACCTTCACCAATACCGATGACGCGGCAGGGGGGCTGTCGGGCAGCTTCACGGTCAACGGCACGCAGGTCACCTTCTCCGAGATCGAGAACATCATCTGCTTCACCCCCGGCGCGCGCATCCTCACCGAGACGGGCGAGCGCCCGGTCGAGAGCCTGCGTCCCGGCGACATGGTCATCACCCGCGACCACGGCGCACAGCCCGTCCGCTGGACGGGGCGGCGCACCGTGGCGGGCACGGGCCGCTTCGCCCCGGTCCGGGTGGCGGCGGATGTGCTCGACGGGGCGCGCGCGCCGCTCACCGTCTCGCCGCAGCACCGGCTGCTGTTCACCGGCTACCGGGCCGAACTGCTGTTCGGCTGCGACGAGGTGCTGGTTGCCGCGAAGCATCTGGTGGACGGGCAGACGGTGACCCGGACCGATCAGGCGGCGGTCACCTATATCCACCTGATGTTCGACCACCACGAGGTGATCTATGCCGAGGGCGCCGCAACCGAGAGCTTTCACGCCGGCGAGGCCGGCCTCGCGGCCATCGACGGGGCGGCGCGCGAAGAGCTGTTCGCGATCTTTCCCGAGTTGCGCAGCCACCCCGACCGTCACGGGCCCACCGCGCGCCCCTGCCTGCGCCGCCACGAGGCGCGGCTGCTGATGCCCGCCGCCTGACGGCGCGCGCCGCCCACATCCCGCCACGATCGCGCCAGATTACCGCTCGCCCGCCGCCGTCATATCGCCCCGCGGCGGTCCAACAGCCGCCAAACAGCCGCATTAACCTGATGTGGAGGTCCGGCGTTGCAGACTGCGCCGCAGCCGGGCGCACCGCGTTGACCGTTGGACAGGTATGTCATGCCCAGAGCAACCGAACTGAACGTCGATACCACTGCCTCCGCGCTGGAGATGGCCGAAACCATGTTCGGCGACGGCGTCACCGTCATATCGGCAAGTTACAGCGGCGCGGGCGGGGCGTCGGGCACCTATTCGGGCGGCAACGGCACGCTGGGCGGGATCAGCCCCGGCGACGAGGGCGTCATCCTCTCGACCGGGCGGGCGCGGGATTTCACCAACGATTCCGGCAGTTTCAATACCAACACCGACCCCGACACATCGACCGACTGGGGCGAGGACGGCGAAGAGGACGAGGACGACGACGACGACGAGGACGAGGACGACGACGACGACGAGGACAGCACCGGCAACAGCGAGGCCGACGACCAGCTCGAAGAGATTTCCGGCCAGAGCATCTTCGATGCCGCCGTCCTCGACGCCGTGTTCGTGCCCGCGGGCGACACGCTGACCATGCAGCTCGTGTTCTCTTCCGAGGAATATCTCGAATTCGTCGATCAGGGCTTCAACGACGCCGTCGGCGTCTGGGTCAACGGCAGCTACGTCCCGCTGGAGCTTTCGCAGGGAGGCAGCACCGATATCTCCATCGACACGATCAACGACGACACCAACGCCAACCTCTACCTCGACAATGCGGACGACCGGTTCAACACCGAGATGGACGGCACCACCGTGGTGCTGTCGCTGACCGCCCCGGTCAATGCGGGCGAGCAAAACGATATCCGCATCGCCATCGGCGACGGCGGCGACGGGGTGTACGATTCCAACCTGCTGATCATGGCCGATTCGGTCCAGACCATGAACATCGCCGAGCTTGACACGCTGGCGCAGGGCCCGGACACGACGCAGGTCCACAACATCCTCGCCAACGATCAGGGCGAGGGGCACAGCATCACCCATATCAACAACACCGCCGTCAGTCCCGGCGATACCGTCTCCCTGCCCACCGGCGAGCAGGTCACGCTCAACGCCGACGGCACCGTCTCCATCGCCACCGATGGCGACATCGGAACCAACAGCTTCAGCTATTCGACGGTGGACGGGACCGGCACCCCGGCCACCGGCTTCGTCAGCATCGAGACCACCGAAACACCCCCCGATTTCATCGTCGAGGGCAGCGCCGCGGGCGAGGTGATCGACGCCGCCTATACCGGCGACCCCGAGGGCGACCGGATCGACGCCACCGACCATTCCGACGCCTCCGATGCCGATTTCGTTCAGGCGGGCGGCGGCGATGACACCATCCTGTCGGGCACCGGCGACGATACCGTGGACGGCGGCGCGGGCGATGACGTGATCGACGGCGGCACCGGGGCCGACTCGCTGATCGGCGGCGCGGGCGACGATACCATCGCCGTCGCGCAGGGCGACAGCGCCGAGGGCGGCGACGGCGACGATACCTTTACCCTGTCCGCGATCGCGGGCGAGAGCGGGCCGGTCAGCATCACCGGCGGCGAGGGTGACGAAACCGGCGGCGACACGCTCGTGCTCACGCCGGATGTGGGCAAGGACGACATCGGGTTCACCAACACCGACGATGAAAGCGGCGGGCTCTCGGGCAGCTTCACGATGCCCGACGGCACGTTCGTCACCTTCTCCGAGATCGAGAACATCATCTGCTTCACCCCCGGCACGCGCATCCTCACCCCCCGCGGCGAGCGCCCGGTCGAGACGCTGCGCGAGGGCGATATGGTCATCACCCGCGATCACGGGCCCCGTCCCGTGCGCTGGACCGGGCGGCGCACGGTGCCGGGCGGGGGGCAATTCGCGCCGGTGCGGGTGGGCCCCGCGATCTTCGGCAGCGGCACCGGCGGGCTGCTCGTGTCGCCGCAGCACCGGCTGCTCGTCACCGGCTACCATGCCCAATTGCTGTTCGGCAGCGACGAGGTGCTGGTCGCCGCCAAGCATTTCGTCGGCGGCACCGATGCGTTCGTCGCGCCCTGCGCGGCGGTCACCTATATCCACCTGATGTTCGACCGCCACGAGGTGATCTATGCCGAGGGGCTGGCCACCGAGAGCTTCTTTGCCGGCGACGCCGCGCTCTCGGCGGTGGACGCACCCGCGCGCGAGGAGCTGTTCGCGATCTTCCCGGAACTGCGCAGCAGCGCGTCGCAGCACCGCGAGACGGCGCGCCGCTGCCTGCGCGCCCGCGAGGCAAGCCTGCTGCGCGAGCGTCTCGCTGCCTGACGCTCAGGCCATCTGCCGCAGCGGCGCGCGCCCCGTCCTGGCCCAGTCCCGCACCGCGTCGCCGAAGGCGGTGAACAGCGGGCGGCTCACTGGGTCAGCGGCGGCATTCCATTCGGGATGCCACTGCACCGACAGCGTGAATCCCGGCGCGCCGCGCACATAGAGCGCCTCGGGCGTGCCGTCATGCGCCCAGCCGTCGATCACGATATCGCGCCCGGCGGCGATCACGCCCTGCCCGTGCAGCGTGTTGGTCATCACCTCCACGGCGCCCATCAGCCGGTGAAACACGCCGCCGGGCTGAAACCGCACCTTGTGGCGCAGGGCGAACTGCTCTTCCACCGTGCCGTCGGGCGGCATCCGGTGATTGACGCGCCCCGGCAGATCGCGGATCTCGGGGTGCAGCGTGCCGCCCAGCGCCACGTTGACCTCCTGAAACCCGCGGCAGATCCCCAGGAACGGCTGGCCGCGCGCCACGCAGGCGCGCACCAGCGGCAGGCTGATCGCGTCGCGCGCGCGGTCGAACGCGCCATGCGCCTCGGTCGGTGTCTCGCCATATTCCTCGGGGTGGACATTGGGACGCCCGCCGGTCAGCACGAACCCGTCGCACACCTCCATCAACTCGGCCACCGAGACATAGCGCGGATCGCTCGGGATGATCAGCGGCACGCAATCGGCCACCTCGGCCACGGCGGCGGAGTTGATCGTGCCGCCCGCATGGGCCGGGTAGCGGTCGTTGATCGTGTAGCTGTTGCCGATGATGCCGACGACGGGGCGGGCCATGGGGGGTCCTTCTCGATCGCTGAACTTCGCCTGTGGTCCATAGATATAGCGTGAAACGGGATAACGAAACATCACTCTGCGCACAGGAGGGGCGCGCGATGGCGCGGATTTGCGCAGTCCGGGTCACCGTGTGCTCAATCCCTGACGCCGCGACACATGCGCCGCCGCAGGCGCGCGGGAACCGACAGATGACCGACCTCGCCATGGCCGGCAAGACAGCTCGGCCCATGCCGCCGGAAAGCCCCGTTGCAGGCCCCTGCCGATGCGCCTAGGCTCGCGCCGACCCATGGCAGGAGACGACCAGATGAAGGACGCAAGCCCCCAGCCGGTTTACCTGGCTGACTATACCCCGCCTCCCTTTCTCGTGGACGCGGTTCACCTGACCTTTCGTCTTCACCCGGAAAAAACCCGCGTTCTCAGCAGGATAGAGTTTCGTCCCACCCCCGGCGTCCCCGCGAGCAGGTTGTTTCTCCATGGCGAGAACCTGCATCTCATCGACGCGAAGATCGACGGCACGGCCATCACGCCCGAGATCACCGACGAGGGCCTCACCACCGATGCGCCCGACGCCCCTTTCACCTTCGAGGCCGAGGTCGAGATCGACCCCGCGGCCAATACCGCGCTTGAGGGGCTGTATCTTTCGAACGGGATGTTCTGCACGCAATGCGAGGCCGAGGGATTTCGCAAGATCACCTACTACCCCGACCGCCCCGACGTGATGGGCGTCTTTACCGTGCGCATCGAGGGTGATCAGCCGGTGATGCTGTCCAACGGCAACCCGGTGGCACGCGGCGACGGCTGGGCCGAATGGCACGATCCGTGGCCCAAGCCCGCCTATCTCTTTGCGCTGGTGGCGGGCGATCTGGTGGCGCAGTCCGATCGCTTCACCACCCGCTCTGGCCGAGAGGTCGATCTCAACATCTGGGTGCGCCCCGGCGACGAGGACAAATGCGCCTTCGGCATGGCGGCGCTCAGGAAGTCGATGACATGGGACGAGGAGGTGTATGGCCGCGAATACGATCTCGACATCTTCAACATCGTCGCCGTGGACGATTTCAACATGGGCGCGATGGAGAACAAGGGATTGAATATTTTCAACTCCAGTTGCGTTTTGTCCACATCAGAGACGGCAACGGATGACAATTTCGAACGTATCGAGGCCATCATCGCGCATGAGTATTTCCACAACTGGACCGGCAACCGGATCACCTGCCGGGACTGGTTTCAGCTCTGCCTCAAGGAGGGGCTGACGGTGTTTCGCGATGCCGAATTCACCGCCGACATGCGCTCCGCGCCGGTCAAGCGCATCTCCGACGTGATCGCCCTGCGCGCCCGGCAGTTCCGCGAGGATGCAGGCCCGCTCGCGCACCCCGTCCGACCCGAAAGCTTCATCGAAATCAACAACTTCTACACCGCAACCGTCTATGAGAAGGGCGCCGAGCTCATCGGCATGCTCAAGCGGCTGGTGGGCGACGAGGGCTATGCGCGCGCGGTCGATCTCTACTTCACCCGCCATGACGGGCAGGCGTGCACCATCGAGGACTGGCTTGCGGCGTTCGAGGACGCCACCGGTCGCGACCTCGCGCAGTTCAAGCGCTGGTATTCAGAGGCGGGCACGCCGCGCCTGCGCGTCACCGAAAGCTTCAACAACAGCACCTATACCCTTCATTTCGAACAGGAAACGCCGCCCACACCGGGCCAGCCGGAAAAGCATCCCCGCGTCATCCCCATCGCCGTCGGCCTGCTTGGCCCCAATGGCGACGAGGTGGTCCCCACCCGCGTCCTCGAGATGACCGGGACGCGGCAGAGTTTCAGCTTCGACGGGCTCGCGGCCCGCCCCGTGCCCTCGATCCTGCGCGATTTCTCGGCCCCCGTGATCGTCGAACGCGAGACCACCAACGCCGAGCGCGCCTTCCTTCTGGCCCACGACACCGACCCGTTCAACAAGTGGGAGGCCGGGCGCGCGCTGGCGCGCGAGACGCTGCTGGCGATGATCCGCGACGGTGCCGCGCCGGACCCCGCCTATCTTGACGCGGTGCACACCATGCTGCGCGACGACACGCTCGACCCGGCGTTCCGCGCCCTCGCGCTCGGCCTGCCGGGCGAGGACGAACTGGCGCAGACGCTCTTCGGGCTGGGCGAGACGCCCGACCCGCAGGCCATATGGGAGGCGCGCGAGGCGCTCGACATCACCCGCGCCGACGCCATGCAGGGCACGCTCGACGCGCTCTACGCGGCGCATCAGGTCACCGCCCCCTACCGCCCCGACCCGGATCAGGCCGGGGCGCGGGCGCTGGCCAATGCGGTGCTCGGCCTCATCACCCGGCGCGATGGCGGCGCGCGGGCGCTGGCGCAATACGACGCCGCCGACAACATGACCCTGCAACTCGCGGCGCTCGGCTGCCTGCTGCGCGCGGGCAAGGGCGCGGACGTGTCGGACGCCTTCTACCGGCAATGGCGGCACGACCGGCTGGTCCTCGACAAATGGTTCGGCCTGCAAATCCTCAGCGCCGACCCCGCCGAGGCCGCCGAGACCGCCGCGCGCCTCACCGAACACCCCGATTTCACCCTCCGCAACCCCAACCGCTTTCGCGCGGTCCTCGGCGCGCTCGCGGCGGTCCCCGCCGGGTTCCACCACGCCTCGGGGCGCGGCTACCGGCTGATGGCGGACATGCTCATCGCGCTCGACCCGCTCAACCCGCAGACCGCGGCGCGCATGTGCGCGGCGTTCGAGACGTGGCGGCGCTACGACCCCGCGCGGCAGGAGATGATCCGCACACAGATCGACCGCATTCTCGCCGCGCCGGGTGCCAGCCGCGACACCATCGAGATGCTGGGCCGCATCCGCGACGGCTGACGCGCGGGCCGCCGCATCGGCAATTTCACGCCGTCACCCGGGGCGTGCCCAGATTTGGCCGAAATGGCGCGGCAGGCTGTCAGCGAGCCAGCCTGCCGGAGACGCCATGACATTCGACCCGATCGCCCCGTCCGAGACACCCCGACAGGCCGCCCCGACGCGCGCGCCCGCGCTGGTGCGGCTGCTTCGGCGGCTCGGGGTGGCCCGGTCGCGCACCGATCCCGACAGCCTCGCACGGCGCATCCTGCTGCCCTCGCTGCCGATCAGCGACGAGGAACACGCCCGCACGCGGCTCCACGACGCGGGCCAGCGCCTCGCCCGGCAGGAGGACTGGCCGCGGCTGGCCGCGCGAATCGCACAGGCGGATGCGGCGCGCCGCCACACGCCGGGCGGCGCGCCAGCCGCCGACCTGCTCGCCGAGGGCGCGCGCGCCGACGCGGTGGCCGCCGCCACCGACGCGGTCGCGGACGGGCGCGCACCCGATCCCGCCGGGCTCGACGCGCTCGAGCGGGTCCGCGCAGAGCACGCGGACAGCTATGCCATCGCGCTCGTGGTCGCGCACACGCACATGGATATCGGTCGAGCGTGGCGGACGGGCGGCGCGACGGGCGGCGCGACGGGCACCGTGACGGGCACCGCCGCGCACGACCGCGAGGCGCGGTTCCTCGACCATTTCCGCCGCGCCGGGGATCTGCTCGCCCCGTTCGATCCCGGCACGCGGGACGCCCCCTCGCTGGCCGCCGCGCACTGCGCGCTGCTCGCCGCGCGGCCCGCGCCGCGGCGGCGCGTGGCCGATGACTACGCCCGGCTCATCGCGCTCGATCCGGGCTGTGCGCAGCACCTGCGCGCGCTCGGCGCGGCGCTGCTGCCCGCGCGGTTCGGCAGCCACGAGGAGATCGGCCTCGCGGCCCGGCGGATGGCCGCGCAGCACGGCACCGCGGCCTATGCCTGGGTCTGGTTCGACGCGCTCGCACTCGATCCTGCCGGGCTCGGCACCGTCGATCCGGGTGCCTTCACCGACGGGCTGCGCGCCATCGCCGCGCAGCGCCCCGACCAGCACGTCATCAACGAGATCGCCGCCTTCTGCGGCCTCACCATGGCCCCGCGCTGCGGGCCGGCGCGCCTACCCGCCGCGCCGGAGCGGGCGCGCGCCGCGATCCATGCCTGCCTCGACTGGCTGGTGGCGCGGCACCTGCACGAACTGCACCCGCTGATCTGGGCGCAGGCGACGACCGGGCCCGGCCCCGCACCGGCCCTGCCGCCGCGCCGCACGCTGATCGCGCGGGGGCGGCAGGCGGCGCTGCGGGTGATCGCCGCGCGGTTTTCCGACACGCTGGCCGATGGCGGCGCGCTGGGGTTCTCCAGCGCCGGGATGTACCGGCTTCCCGGGCTCTGACCGGCCGGATCACACGCTTTGGTTGATCGCTGCCGCCCCGGGGCCGCGCGGGCACGCACATCTCGATGACGCATGGTGACAACCGCGTGAGGCGCGGGCGTCATGCATTGTATGCTGTGTTCGTTGTGCCACCTTGGGATGGCAAAGCGATCGTACCCGAGTGGAGACATCGAACCATGCACAACCTGAGAGAGATCATCCTGATTGCCGCCCTCGGCCTGGCGCTGCCCGCCCACGCCGGTGATCCCGATCGCGGCAAGCGGCTGTTCCGCGATTGCATGGCCTGCCACTCGGTGGTGGACGAGACCGGCGCGGCGATCGTGCGAGGCGGGCGCACCGGCCCCAATCTCTACGGCGTGATCGGGCGTCACGCGGGCAGCGTGCCGGGCTTTCACTACTCGCCCTCGATGTCCGAGGCCGGGCAGCGGGGCCTGCGCTGGAACGAGGCGGATTTCGTGGTCTATGTGCGCGGCGCCACCGCCTTCCTGCGCAATTATCTCGACGACCCGGAGGCCCGTGGCAAGATGGCCTACAAGCTGCGCGACGCCGACAAGGCACGCGATGTCTGGACCTATCTCGAGCGCATCGCCACGCCCTGAACGCCCGCGGCCTGCCGCGCGCTGCCCGCGTCCGGCGGGTCGCGCACCTCCGCGCCCGCCATTGCCGCGCCGCCCCCGTCCCTCGCCGTCTCGGGGTCGCGCACCGCCGGGCCCGCCGTTGCCGTGCCGCCCCCGTCCGCACCGGTCCCGGCCGGCATGGCCGGGTCCGCCTCCTGCGCCCCGTGGCGCCTGTGACAGCCGCGCCCGGCGGCCTTGGCGGCGTAAAGCGCCCGGTCGGCGGCGTCCATGACCTCGTCGGCCGTGCGCCCCGGGTGGTCGCGGCTGAGCGTCGCGCCGACGCTGGCCGAAATCCGAAAGCTCTGCGCGCCGCCGCTCACCGGCTGTTCCAGCGCCGCGACCAGCCGCCCGGCGACGGTATCGACCGCGCCGGTGCTGTCCACCCCGGGCAGCAGGACCGCGAACTCGTCGCCGCCGACCCGCGCGACCACGTCATGGCCGCGCACCACCGACAGCATCCGCCGCGCCGCCACGCGCAGCACCAGATCGCCCGCCGCATGGCCGTGGGCGTCGTTGACCTGCTTGAAGAAATCGAGGTCGAGATGCAGTAGCGCAAAGGCCCCGCGCTCCTCTACCGCGCGCGCCAGCAACGCGTCGAAGGCGCGCCGGTTGCGCAGCCCGGTGAGCGTGTCGGTCAGCGCCTGTTCCTGCGCCGCCCGCCGCGCGTCCTCCAGCCGCCGGGTGAGCCTGCGCGATTCTTCCATCGCCATGGTCTTGGCCTCGAGCAGGTAGAGCATTTCGGTGGCGAGATCCGTCACCGCGAAATCCGCGCCGCTGAGGCCGAATTCGCGCACCGCGTCGACCACCGGGATACCGAAGGCGAGGTTGACCACCATCGTGCCCGCGCCATCGCCGCCGTCCCCGGGCGGCAGCACGCAGATCTGCCCCTTGAGCGCATAGCGCGGGTGCGCGCGCAGCCGCAGCCGCAGCCGCGCCCCGTCGAGCGCGCGCAGCGCCGCCGCGTCCTGCACCGCCCGCGGCCGGGTCAGCTCGAACAGGTCGAGAAACCGCGCGCCGATCATCGCCCCGGGCGCCACGATCCTTGCCAGCGTCGGCCCACCGCCGGTGACACGCCCGGTCGGGCCGATCACCACATGCATCGGACAGAACCGGTCGAGCATCGCCGCCTGCGCGCGCATCATCGCGTCCGCCCCGCTCATGGCGCGGTCCGCCCGCGCGCGAGGTCGAACTCCCGCCCGTCGGCAAAGGCCGGGTCGAGCAGGTGCACCTCGATGATCTCGCGCGTGGCATCGCCGTCGCGGTAATAGAGCAGCACCAGCGCGCCGTAATCGTCGGCCATCGCGCGCAGCATGCCCAGCAGCACCGGCCCGAATCGCAGCCCCGCGCCGTCCACGCGCGCCACCTCCACGCGAAAGACCCCCGCACCCTGCATGTGCAGGCTGATGGCGGGCAGGTCGAGATCCGACATGGCGAGCCGCGCCCGGTCGGGCAGATCCTCGAGCGATTCGAGGAACTCGGCGAAGTCGACCCCGCCGAAGCGCAACAGCCGCCGGACCGCCTCGGACCGGGGCTGCGCCACGAGATAGGTGCCCAGATCCTCCAGCAAGTCCGCCGGGGCCCGCGACAGCCGCGCCGCCAGCGCCGCGATCAGCCGCGCCGTCACCTCCGGCGCGCAGGGCATCAACGGCTCGAAGGCGGCCTCGCCGATGTCGAGGCCGGCCATCACCTCCTGCCACAGGGGCTCGCCGTAGCTGTCCCTGACGAAGCACGCGATCGCGCGGTTGATCAGCCCGTTCATGGCCCTCTCCTTGCCGGTGCGCGCAGTCTGGCAACCAGAGCTTAACATTCCCTGAACGCGCGCCGCTTGTCAGCGCACCGGCGGCCTGCTACCACCGCCGCCATCCGTTGGGGTGCCCTGAACGGGGCTGAGAGGCCGCGCCAACCCATCGAACCTGACCCGGCTCGCACCGGCGGAGGGAACGGAGACGCGCGCAAGCGGCCTGCCCTGTCCCCCGCCCAACCAAAGGACCGGCCATGCAAGCCGCCACGCCGCCCGCGCTCCTCATCGACGGCACCGCCACGATCGGCGGCGCGCCGCTCTTCGGGCCGCTGCGGCTCGCGGCGGCGGCGGGGCGGATCACCTGCCTTCTGGGGCCCTCGGGCGTGGGCAAGACCACGCTCCTGCGCCTTGTGGCGGGCACCGACGAGGTGACCCGCTTCGACGGCAGCATCAAAGCCTCCGACGACATGCCGGTGCCCGGGCGCGTGGCGCTCATGGCGCAGGGGGCCGACCTGCTGCCGTGGCTCGACGTCACCGCCAACGTCACCCTCGGCGCGCGGTTGCGCGGCACCCGGCCCGATGCCGCCCGCGCCAGCGACATCCTCGCGCGCACCGGCCTCACGGCGCACGCGCACAAACGGCCCCACGCCCTTTCCGGCGGCCAGCGGCAGCGCGTCGCACTCGCCCGCACCCTGATGGAGGACCGCCCCATCGTGCTGCTCGACGAGCCGTTCTCGGCGCTCGACGCGGGCACCCGCGCACAGATGCAGGAGCTGGGCGCACGGCATCTTTCGGGGCGCACGGTGCTCTTGGTCACCCACGATCCGGGCGAGGCCGCCCGCCTCGGCCATGCCATCCACATCCTCGGGGCGGACGGGATCGAGACCGTCGCGCCCCCCGCCGCCGCCGTGCCCCGGCCCGTGGACGATGCCGGGACGCTCGAAGTCCAGGGTCGCCTGCTCGCCCGCCTGCGCGAGCAGGGCGCGGCGGCATGAGCCGGCTCGCCGCCATCACCGCCTCCGCAGTGCTGGCGCTCGCGCTCTGGCAGGCGCTTGTCACGCTGGCCGCGCTGCCGCCCTTCATCCTGCCGGGGCCGGGCCGCGTGGCCGAGGCGCTGTGGTTGAACCGCGCGCTGATCGCCGGGCACGCGGGCGTCACCGTGGCCGAGGTGCTGATCGGGCTGGGCCTCGGCGCGCTGCTCGGCGGGCTCTCGGCCATCGGCCTCGCCGCCTCGCCGCTGGCGCGCGGGCTGATCCGCCCGATGATGGTGTTCTCCCAGGCGATCCCGGTCTTTGCCCTCGCGCCGATCCTGACGCTCTGGCTGGGCTACGGGCTCTGGTCCAAGATCGCCATGGCGCTGCTGATCATCTATTTCCCGGTCACCTCGTCGTTTTTCGACGCGCTGATGCGCACGCCGCAACACTGGCTCGATCTGGGTCGGATCATGGGCGCCAACGGCCCGCGCCTGATGTGGCATATCCGCGTCCCCGCCGCCCTGCCCGGCTTTGCCTCGGGCCTGCGGCTCGCCGCCGTCTACGCCCCCATCGGCGCAATCATCGGCGAATGGGTGGGGGCCTCCAAGGGGCTGGGCTACCTGATGCTGCTCGCCAACGGCCGCGCCAAGATCGACCTCATGTTCGCCGCCCTCATCGTGCTGGCGGTGTTCACGCTTCTGCTGCACATGGGCGTGGACCGGGCGTGTCGGCGGTGGCTGGATGGGTCGGCGACGGGGTGAACGCGAGACTCCGCGGGGGGGTGGGGCGGCGTAAGGTTGGGGGCGGCTTGGGGCCCTTAGCCTGCAATCGCCCAAGGCGCAGGTAGATGGATTGCTCTGCACATGCAACTTGACGTCGTCGCCATCTTGGCTGCTTGCGTCGATTTGAGATTTGCATAAGCTACTGCACTATGGATGATGAGCGTTTTTTCAAACTTAGGAAAGCGGGTAAGACCTACCTTTCTAAGGTCTTCAAATTCAATGAGCAGAACACAGAGCGTGTTCGACATGTCCGCATGGTTCTTGAGGGATCAGATAGTATTCACTTCGGTGAGATTGAGGGGGCGATGTGCTTGCGGCTTACGGGAGAGAAGCGGAAGACGCAGGTAACGGCACTTGTAACTCAGGACGACAAACGAATCCGCAGAGTTTCATTGCAGACTTATCAGTCTCGGGCGAACGATTGGATTCAAGGTTATGAAAAGGAAGAATTCACTTTTCGTGGCGACGAGCTTACGCGACTTGTGGCGTTCCTTCGTCAGATCGAGTTTGTGGACCTATCGAATGAAGAAAACTTCCAAATACAGGACATCTCTAAGCAGGAAGGCCCAAAGACCATCATAGATGCCTCAGAGCGCGGCATTGTCGAGCGCATACGGCATATGGATGAAGCGCAGCGAGATACCTTTCTTGAGGGGTTGCGTTCCACTCTGACGCTGGAGGAGATCAATGTACTGTTGGGTCGCAGGCAGGGTTTAGAAGCTTTCGAAGCTCACCTTCGAACGGGTGACTGGGCCGAAGGACAATGGCAGGATTTCTTCGAGCGCGAGCAGTGGGTCTTTGGATACGGTCTCGATTACAGAATTATGCGCCAGTTCGGGCGCGAGATGGTAGTTGGAAGCGGTGGAGGGACGGACAATCGAAACAAGCCGATTATCGATTTCCTTGGAACGTTCACCGACTATACGGTCCTTGTTGAAATCAAGCGACCCGACACCAAAATCTTCAAGTCGGCCAAGGGTGGTCGCGCAGGGACTTGGGAGTTCAGTGCAGAGTTCACCAGCGCGGTATCCCAAATCATTCAACAGAAAGCGGAGTGGTTATCTTTTGCTCAGAACGGAGACCATTGGAATAAGCAAGGTAACAGACTTGCAGCTAAAACGCGAAACGCAAAGTCGGTTCTGGTAATTGGTTCTCATGAGGAATTTGGTAATGATGGATTGGACGCCCAGATTATGCGCGATACCTTCGAACTGTTCAGGCAAGAAACGCGCACTATCGACATTCTGACATTCGATGAACTTTTCGAGCGAGCTAAATTCATTACACGTAGCTAGTGATTTAATCGGAATAAGATGACATTTCGAACTCGATTTCCCCTCCGACCTTCAGAATCTCTGCGCTTGAAAATAACAACCTTGCGAATGGATTGAACGACCACTCCGTCTCGCACAGCGTTTGCTCACAAATTCACTTGCAGGACGCCCAAGCCCCCTTCATCTTTCCAAAAATACTCATTCCCCTGGCCGGCCCCCACGCACCGCCGGAATACCGACAGAATACCGACGCGGGTACAGTCCCCGCGTTCAACCCCCATCTCAGAAATCCGTCGGTGCCCCGCCCTCGGCCTTGCGGCGCTCCACGAAACCCGCCAGTTCCTCGCGGATGCTCTCGTCCATCGGCGGCGCCTCGAATCCCGCGATGATGTCCTGGAACACCTGATGCGCGCGCGCGGGTGTCCACACGCCCCCCGCCGCCTCCCACGCCTCGTAGTTGCGCCAGTCGCTCAGGAACGGCGCGTAGAACGCCGTGGTATAGCGGTCCTGGGTGTGCTGGATGCCGAAGAAATGCCCCTGCCCGCCGACCTCGCGGATCGCATCGACGGCGATCTCGTCGGGCCCCGTGGCTGTCAGCATCGGGTCCATATACCGCTGAATATGCTGCAAAATCTCGCAATCCATGACGAATTTCTCAGGCGACGCGATCAGCCCGCCCTCCAGCCATCCGGCGGCGTGATAGACCATGTTGGCCCCCGCCTGCACCGCCGACCACAGGCTGTTGGAGGTCTCCCACATCGCCTGCCCGTCGGGCACATTCGCGGCGCAGACCCCGCTTGCCCGCATCGGCAGGCGGTAGAACCGCGCCAGTTGTCCGGTCATCTGCGTGGCGCGCATGTATTCGGGCGTGCCAAACGCGGGCGCACCCGATTTCATGTCCACATTCGAGGTAAACGTGCCAATCGCACAGGGCGCACCGGGCCGGATCACCTGCGCGAGCACCACCGCACAAAGCGCCTCGGCCAGCGACTGCGCCACCGCCCCCGCCATCGTCACCGGCGCCATCGCCCCGGCCAGCGTGAAGGGCGTCACCACCAGCCCCTGCCCCCGCCGCGCCAGCCGCATCCAGCCGTCGAGCATCGGGTAATCGTGCTTCAGGGGCGAGGTGGAATTGATGTTGGTATACATATGCGGCGTGGCCTCGAACGCCTCGTGGCTGAGGCCACCCGCGATGCGCACCATCTCCATCACGTCCTCGACCCGCTCTTTCCCGAGGCAATAGGCATGCGCCACCTTGTCGGTCAGCGTCAGCTTGTCATAGAGCACGTCGAGATGCCGCACGCTCGCATGAATGTCCTGCGGCTCCACCGGATAGCCGCCGACGAAATGGATGCAGTTGAAATACTGGCTCAGTTTCAAGAGGTTCTGGCACATCTCGCGGGTGCCCGTCACCTTGCGCCCGATCTTCATGTCCCAGTAACTCGGCGGCGAGGAGACGTTGCCGAAATTGAGGTGACCCGCGCCGATGGTCAGCCGGCGGTCCGGGTTGCGCGGCGTGATGGTCCAGCTTTCGGGGGCCTTGGCGATCATCTCCATGACGAAATCGCGGCCCATGCGCACGTTCTCGCCGTCGATCTCGCAACCGCCCGAGGCGCGCAGGATTTCCACCGCTTCGGGGTTGAGGAACGCGATGCCGATCTCTTCGAGAATGCGCATCGCGCCGTCGTGGATGGCCTGCACGCCCTCGGGGCCAAGCGGCTCGGTGGGCCGGTCGATGTTCACCGGCGGGTTCCACGGCATCTGCTCGATCACCGCGCCACCGCGCCGCGCGGCGTTGCCCGCGCGGCCGCCGCCGCGCTTCCTGCGTTTGAGATCCTCGGCCATCTTCGCGCCCTCCCGGTGCTCGTCTTCTATAACGAAACACCGCGCGCGCGCAGCCCACATGCCGCTTTGCGACGGAACCTGTCGTTTTCACGCGCTCAGGCAGCGGCCATCCGGCGGCGCCCGGTGTGCCAGAGGTAAACGGCCAGGCTGCCCACCACGATCACGCCCCCCGCCAGCATCATCGGCGTCGGCCCCTCGCCCACCCCCAGCCACACCCAGAGCGGGCCCAGCACCGTCTCCAGCAGCAACAGCAGGCTGACATTCGAGGCATGGGTGTAGCGCGACGCGAGCGACAGCGAGAAGAACGACACCGGCAGGATCACGACGCCGCAGACAACGATGGCCCAGACCGTGCCCTCGGCCATCTGCGCCGGGCCGGTGATCACCACGCCGGTCACCCCGGCAAGCGCCGCCCCCAACCCGATCAGCAGCGGAATCGGCAGATCGGGGCGGGCGCGCAGGATCACGAAGCTGAGCGCCAGAACCATCGCCACGCCAAGCCCGGCAAACGCCCCCAGGAGCGCATCCGAGGTCAGCGTCACCGCGCCCTTGCCGCCAAAGACCGCAAGCGTGATGCCGAACAGCACCACGACGATTGTCACCCATGTCGCGCGGCGGGTCGGCTCGCCTATGATGATCCGGGCAAAGACCGCGGCAAACACCGGCACCGTCGCCACCGCCAGCAGCATCACCGCCACCGGGGCATGCGCGATGCCGAGGCTGAAAAGCGTGGCGTTGAAATACTGACAGGCCACGATGGCGAGGCCAAAGCCGGTCCCCAAAAGCGCCAGGTCGCGGCCCCGGCGGCGCGAGGTGAGCGCCCACAGCGCCACCATCACCGCCCCCATCAGAAGGCCGCGCCAGCCCACCATTTGATAGCCGCCCATGCCCGAAAGCCGCATGAACAGCGCGTCAGGCGTCAGCACCAGCGCGCCGAAGGTGGCGAGGACCAGGCCGAACAGCGGGTGTCGCGTCATGCCCGGAGCCAGCCCGGCAAATGGCCGATATCGGGCAGCACCGCGTCCGCGAACGGGGCCAGATCATCCGCCGCCGCCGTACCGGTCAGCACGCCCACGCAGGCCATCCCCGCCGCGCGTCCGGCGATCAGGTCATGGGCGCTGTCGCCCACCATCACCACCCGCGCGGGTATGACCGAAACCGTCCGCGCAAAGGCCAGCAGCGGCCCCGGCGCGGGCTTGGCCCCGTGCCCCGAGTCGAAGCCCGCGACGAAATCGAACCGCTCCAGCACCCCCGTCGCGCCCAGATGCGCGCGGGCACCGTACTCGGTATCGTTGGTTACCACCCCCAGCCGCAGCCCCCGCGCCCGCAGCCCGTCCAGAAACGGGGCCAGCGGCACGGCAGGGGCCAGCGGCGCACGGGCGGCGCTCAGCATCAGGTGGGTCTCGATCTCGTCCACGTCCCGCCCCGGCAGCGCCTGCGCCAGACATTCGGCGGCCTCGCGGTTGGTGCCCGCCACGATCGGGCTCGTGGGCAGGAATCGCGCCGTTGCCAGGTCATAATGCGCCGCCTCGGCGATGCGCGCCATCAGCGCCGCCTCGCCCTCCGCCAGGTCGCGGATCACCCGCCCGGCCCAGACACTCCAGGTGGCGTGGAAATCAAAGAGCGTGCCGTCCTTGTCAAAGAGGATCGCGTCGGCGCGGCTCATGTCCAGGTCATCTCGGCGCCGCCGGGCAGGGCGGCGCGCGCCCGCATCGGCACGTCATAGCCCAGCCCTTGCGCGTCGCAGAATGCCGTGACCCACGCATCGTCCATCGCCACGAAATCGAGCACCGCCCCGAGAAACTCGGGATCGGCGGCGCGGGCGCGCAGATCGGCCTCCGATGCCCCCGTGGCCCCCAGAAACACCGGCAAAAGCTCGTCATGGCCCGCCAGCCAGCCCAGCGCCCCCAGCGCGACGGTCTCGGCGAAATCCTGCGTCATGTTCATTTCAGTTAATTCCTGGAAAGGTTTTCTTAACCACTCGGCGCGATAGTGACCCAAAGGTAAACGCTCAGGGCGAAGGCGCAACCGCAATGTCGGGCACTGTTCTCATTGTCGATGATATGGCCACCAACAGGATCGTCCTGAAGGTGCGGCTCGCGCCCACGCCCAACCGCGTGGTGCAGGCAGCCTCCGCGCGCGAGGCGCTGCGCCTCGCGGCAACCGGGGCACCGGACCTGATCCTCGCCAATACCCGCCTCGACGGGCAGAGCGCCGAGCCGTTCCTGCGCGCGCTGCGCCGCATCGGGCGGCTCGCGCATGTGCCGGTGCTGATGATGCAGGACGGCGAGTGCGCCGCCGAGCGGCAGGCCATGCTGCGCGCGGGGGCCGACGACATCCTCGCCGGGCCGGTGCCCGAGGCGCTGTTGCTCGCGCGGCTGCGCAGCCTGCTGCGCGCCCACCACGCCGAGGCCGAGATCGCCGCGCAGGCGGGCGACGCCGCCGGTTTCGCCGAGCCAAGGGCCGGCATCGCCCTGCCCGGGCGCGTTGCCATCTTCGGCCCCGACCGGGCGGCGACCCGCTCCTTGCGCAGCCTGCTCGGCGGCTGCACGGCCCATCGCCTGACCAGCGTCGCGCCGGAGGCCACCCCGCCGCCCGTCCCGCAGGACGTGCTGCTCCTGCGCATCGCCGGGACCGGGGCCGAGGCCGGGCTACACCTGCTGGCCGATCTCAAGACCGCACGCGACACCGGCCGCTGCCCGGTTCTCGTCCTGCTCGACCGCGCGGCGGCCCCGCTTGCGGTGACGCTGCTCGACATGGGGGCCGACGACGTGATCCTCGCCCCCGCCGATGCCGGAGAGCTGGCGCTGCGCATCGACCGCCAGATCGGCCGCAAGCGCCGGATCGAGGCAATGCGCGGGCGGGTGCGCTCGGGCATGGCGGCGGCCCTGCGCGACCCGCTCACCGGGGCCTACAACCGCCGCCACGCGCTGCCCTGGCTCGAACGGCAGCTCGCGCCGGCGCGGCCCGGGCGCAACCGCGTCGCGGTGATGCTGGCCGATCTCGATTTCTTCAAGCGGGTCAACGACCGCCACGGCCACGCCGCGGGCGACGCGGTGCTCTGCGCCGTCACCGAGCGGCTCGGCGCGCATCTGCGCGCGGGCGATCTGCTCGCGCGCATCGGCGGCGAGGAATTCCTGGTGGCGCTGCCCGATGCCAGCCCCGCCCGCGCCCGCCGCGTGGCCGAGCGGCTGTGCGACGCGATCCGCGCCACGCCGATCGCGGTGCCGGGCGTGGCCGCGCCAATCCCGGTCACGCTCAGCATCGGCGTCACCGTCGTCCAGACCGGCCCGGGCCAGCCCGCGCCCGACATGCAAACCGTCCTCGAACAGGCCGACAGCGCGCTCTATGCGGCCAAGGCACAGGGCCGCAATCAGGCCAGCTTCTGCGCCCGCTCCGCCGCCTGATCGCCCCGCCCGCGAAAGGCGCGCGGCGTCTCGCCCCACATCGCCACGAAGGCGCGGCTGAAGGCGCTGCGGCTGCGGAACCCGACCGCGCGCGCCACCATCTCCACCGGCGCACGCCGCTCGCTCAGCATCTGCGCCGCCCGCGCCAGCCGCAGGTCGCGCAACAACGTCATAGCCCCCTGCCCATAGGCCGCCCGGAACCGCGCGGCAAAGCGCGACCGGCTCATCCCCGCCGCCGCGCCGAGGCTGTCGAGCGTGTGCGGCGTGCCGGGATCGTCGAGCATGACCCGCAGGGCGCGCCACAGCCCCGGATCGGCCAGCGCGGCGAGCCATGTCACGCCGGGGTCGCCCGCCTCCAGCCGCGCGCGCAGCATCTCGATCAGGCATTGCAGGAGCAGCGCGCGCACCATCGCCCGCTGTCCGGGCCGGTCGCTGCCCGTCTCGGCCACCAGCGCCGCCATCGCCTGCGCCGCCACCGGGCTGCCGCCCGTGTCGAGGCTCAGCGGCGCGCGCAACAGGTCGATCAGCCCATGCGTGCCGCGCAGCCCCAGCGAGATGGTCGAGCACAACACCACCATGTTGCCCCCCGCCGCCCCCCGCGCGACATGCGCCTCAAGGTCGAGCCCCGCCGGGCGGCAGGCGGGCACCCCGACCTGCCCGCCGCCCGCGTTGTACAGGCTGTGGCGCATCGCGGCGGGCACCAGCACCAGCCGCCCCGGCGCAAGCCGCAGCGGCGCGTGCCCGGTCAGCCGCACATCGCCCTGCCCGCCCAGCACGTAATGCAGCGTCGCGCGCGGCACGCGCCCCAGCCCAAGGCTACACGCCCCCTCCAGCGCGCAGACGGCAAACGGCTCGGCGCTGATCTCCAGCGCATCGAGAATCCGGTCGTGCGGGTGCTCTGTCATGGCGCGATCCTGCCGCGGATAACCATGAAAGGCACGAAAAATCCCCACATGGCCCCAGATTCAGGACGCAAAGGCACATCACCTGCCCCAAGCTGATCCCTGCCACAACCAAGGGAGAGACCCGATGTGCACCTGTCACGATCACGACCACGACCCCAAACTCACCCGCCGCGCCGCGCTGACCGGCACCGCGGCGCTGGCCGCCACGGCCACCACCCTCGCCGCCTCCGGCGCGCAGGCGCAGGACGCGAACCCCTACGCACCGCCCGCCGAGCCGTTCCTGCCGCCCGGCGACATGCAGCTCGACCTCGCCCGCGCCGCCCTCGTCGTCACCGATCCGCAGGTCGATTTCCTGTCGCCCGACGGCGTCGCCTGGGGCGCGGTCGGCAAATCGGTGGAGATGAACAACACCGTCGCCAACATCGAGCGCCTGTTCAAGGCGGCCAAGGGCGCGGGCATCCCCGTCGCCGTCTCGCCGCATTACTACTACCCCACGGATCACGGCTGGAAATTCGAGGGCGCGCTGGAAAAGCTGATGCACAAGATCGGCATGTTCGACCGCCAAAGCCCGCTCAGCCTTGAGGGGTTCGACGGCTCGGGGGCCGACTACATGCCGCAATACAAACCCTATATCGAGGACGGCAAGACCATCCAGTGCTCGCCGCACAAGGTCTATGGCCCCGAGACCAACGATCTTGCGCTGCAACTGCGCAAGGCCGGTGTCGATCAGGTGATCCTCGCCGGCATGTCCGCCAATCTCTGCACCGAGAGCCATATGCGCGAACTGCTCGAACAGGGCTTCGAGGTGGCGGTGGTGTCGGACGGCACGGCGGCGGCGATCCTGCCCGAGGGCGACGGCTATCTCGCCGCCCTCACAAATTTCCGCTTCATGGCCAACGCGCTGTGGACCACCGAAGAGGTCGTGGCGATGCTCGGCTGAGCACGCCACTCGGCCCGCCCCCGGGGATGAGGGCAGGCCCGCCCGCGCGGGATCACGGACCCGCGCGGGCATTTTCTTTTTCGCGGAAACCGCCTACTCCTGTGACAGCATCAATCAGGCGTGGATGGCAGCACATGGCACAGACGATGATCGGCGTGATCGGCGGCTCGGGGCTCTACGAGATCGACGGGCTGCAAGACGCTGCCTGGCAAACGATCGAGACCCCGTGGGGCCCGCCCTCCGACGCGATCCTCACCGGCACGCTCGGCGGCGTGCCCATGGCCTTCCTGCCCCGCCACGGGCGCGGCCATGTGCACAGCCCCTCAAGCGTGCCCTACCGCGCCAATATCGACGCGCTCAAACGTCTCGGCGTCACCGACGTGATCTCGGTCTCCGCCTGCGGGTCGTTCCGCGAGGCGATGGCGCCGGGCGATTTCGTCATCCTGGATCAGTATATCGACCGCACCTTCGCCCGCGAGAAGAGCTTTTTCGGCCCCGGCTGCGTCGGCCATGTCAGCGTCGCCCACCCCACCTGCCCGCGCCTGTCGGACGCCTGTGAACGGGCCGCGCGCGACGCGGGCATCACGGTGCATACGGGCGGGACATATCTGGCCATGGAAGGCCCGCAATTCTCGACCATGGCGGAATCGAAACTGTATCGCGAAAGTTTCGGCTGCGACGTCATCGGCATGACCGGCATGCCCGAGGCCAAGCTCGCCCGCGAGGCCGAACTGTGCTATGCTTCCACCGCGATGATCACCGACTACGATAGCTGGCACCCCGATCACGGCAGCGTCGATATCTCAGACATCATCGCCACTCTGGGCACCAATGCCGATAAGGGGCGCGACCTCGTCCGCCGCCTTCCCGCCCTGCTGGGCACCGGCCGCGCGCCCTGCCCCCATGGCTGCGACCGCGCGCTCGAATATGCCATCCTCACCGCGCCGGGACACCGCGACCCCGCCCTCGTGGCGCGGCTCGACGCGGTGGCCGGGCGCGTGCTCGGCTGACCGCGCGCCGCTCACATCTGCGCGCGCACCCCGTCACATCTCTGGACGCGCGCGCCCCCCGCCCCCATTACAGTCCCATGGCCCGGCTCATCGACAAGCTCACCGACCAGACCTGGCGCCACGCCATGGGCCGCCGGTTCGAGGCGCTCGCGGACGAGATTTTTCAGGTGATCCGCTGGGTGCTCATCGTCGGGTTCGCCGATTATCTCGCGCGCGCCCATGACGCCGCGATCCTGACGCTCACCTACTGGACGCTGTCGGCGCTGCTCTTCGGCTACATCGCCTCGCGGTTCCTGTTGCGCCCGGAAATCCCGTTTCTCGGCAACCCGCCGGGGCGCGCCGCACGCCTCGCGCAATCGGCGCTCAACTTCCTGCTCTGCGTGGGGGTGTTCGTGCTCACCCTCTACGCCATCGGCGATCTGACCCGCGCCATCGCCGCCTATCGCGGCGCGCTCTGAGCCCTTGCGCGGCGGCACGCGCTGCGGCACAAGCGCGACGTCCGACCGGAGAGCCGCCATGCCCCAGCCCAAGACCGTCAGGGATTACATCCGCACCATCGTCGATTTCCCGCATGAGGGGATTCTCTTCCGCGACGTGACCACGCTCTTTGCCGATCCGCGCGGGTTTCGCATCGCCATCGACCAGATGCTGCACCCCTATGCCGGCCAGCCCATCGACAGGGTCGCCGGGCTCGAGGCGCGCGGCTTCATCCTCGGCGGGGCGATCGCGCACCAGCTCTCGGTCGGGTTCGTGCCGATCCGCAAGAAGGGCAAGCTGCCCGGCGCGGTGATCTCCGAGGAGTATCATCTCGAATACGGCGAGGCGGTGGTCGAGATCCACCACGACGCCATCGAGGCCGGCGAGCGCGTGCTGCTGGTCGATGACCTGCTGGCCACCGGCGGCACCGCGGCGGCGGGTATCCGCCTGATCGAGCGGCTGGGCGGCGAGATCAGCGGCTGCGCCTTCATCGTCGACCTGCCCGATCTCGGCGGCCATGCACGGCTCGACGCGATGGGCATGGAGGTGCACACGCTCTGCGCCTACGAGGGCGCCTGAAGCCGCGCCGCCAGCCGCAGCGCGTGGCCGGGCTCGCGGCTCATGGCGGGCAGCACCGGGTCGTATGCCGCCCGGATGAGCGCGCCGATATCAGGCCGCAGCACCACCCGCCCGTCCGCCAGTTGCCCCAGCGCCGAACGCCCGGTGAACGCGCGGTCCGACCACAGCAGCACCGTCTGCACCACCTGCCCCAGCGCCAGCGTCTCGGCGGGCACCGCGCCCAGATCCGCGTCCATGCACAGGAACACGAACGCCGCCCGGATCGCGCCCGCCTCGTCAAACCGGAAGATGCGATACTGGTTCGCCCCCTCCGCCTCCAGCCGCGCGACCAGCGGCGCAAGGTCGGGCACCAGCCGGTCGAGATCGGGCACCGCCAGCAGCTCCTGCCAGTCGCGAAAGAAGAACATCATCAGGTTCGCGCCCAGTTCCGGGTCGGTCTCGGCCATGCTGTGACCGGCCAGCGCCACCACCGCCTCGACCGCCCCCTTGACGGTGGCGAGCGTCGCGTCCTGGACGCCAAAGACGACCGGCACGATCGGCCGCCCCCAGCGCGCGAACAGGAACGCCCCGTCCGCGCGGGTAAACAGCGCCTCGATCTCCTCGGGGGTCAGGGTCTCGCTCATCGGGTCGCCTCCGCAATTGCCGCGCCCGTCTAGCAGCCCCCGCCCGACCCCGCAAATCCGCGCAGGCTTCTTCTTGGGTGAAATACTCATTCCCGCCACCGGCCACGGGGGCGCACCGTCACTCTTTCGTCGCGCGCGTGTCGATCAGCCCGGAGAACCCGGCGACGGCCAGCAGGGCAAGGAACCAGCCCATACCGATGTGACCCCACAGGTAAACCCGCGCCCACGCGGCCACTTTCTCGTCGGGCACCCAGTAATCCTGCACCTCCAGATCGACCACCGGCACCAGCGTGTCGAGCGAGTAGAGCAGGCCGTTGAACCCCGGATACCCGTCCGCCTCGGGCTGGGCGAGGAAGCATTTGAGCGTCGAGGGGTATTTGTCCTTCCATCGGTAGTCCTCGTCTTCGGCGCTGCGGCGGTCTTCATCCTTGTAACACCCCGCCCATTCCGGGTTGCTCAGGATGAAAGCGTTGTTGGGCTTGAACCCGTCATTGCCCCAGGCGAGGCCGAACAGCACTGCGCCCAAGATCCACATCCCCGCCAGCCATCCCAACGCCCGCAAGGGCCGGTGACCATAGGCGATGAGCAGGGCCAGCAACCCGTCGCGAACCCGGAGAAAGGCAAGTCTGGTCCACGCATCGGCGATGGCCGATTGCGCGGCGAGGGTTGCATCCGCCCCGCGCGTGCCAAGCCGCTCGGCCTTGGCGGCGACCTGCGCGAGGATCGCGTCGGTATCGCCTCCCTTCTCTCGCAATTTTTGATCTTGGATCAGCGATGCAGCCATGACCTCATCAGCCAGCGCCGTGCGACGCGGATCGCCTGAATGCTCGAACGCGTTGAGCGCAGAGTTGGCCTCGTCGAGGGACGCTTGCGCGCTGTGCGATGTCTTCGCCTTTTCGAGCCGCTTCCGGAGGCGCGCCCCGGTCAGTCTTGCAGATTCGATCTCGCGCCTCACCCGACGCTGGCGCTCCTCCTTGGCGATCAGCACCGCGCGCGCGTCCTCGGCATGGCCCATCTCGCGCAGCACCTGCGCGCAGTGCTCCCAGGCCTGCGGCCAGAACTCGTCGCCGAACTGCGCCGGGTCCTGACGATCCAGCCAGCGGATGCGCGCCTCAGAATCAACCGGCGTGCCAGTGCCGGTGAACGCGCCGTAGCGGCAGCGGTTGAGCATCAGTTCGCCCGTCGCGGGCCAGCATTCGGGATCGTCGCAGATATGCCCGATCTCCGCCGCCGTAAGGTCGAGCGCGCCCTGGGCATGGCTGCCCTGCCGCCAGAATAACACCCCGGCCACCCGCGCGCCATTGGCACTGAGCGCCCTGCCCCCCGCGTTCTCGAATCGCCCGCCGTCACATTCCAGATTGCCGCCGATCCGCGCGCCGGACAGCCGCACTTCGCCCACGGCCTGCACCCCACGCAGGAACACGCTGCCCCGCGCGTCCAGCCTGTCGACACTGAGCGCGTCGCCCGTTGAACCGGGAGCGGTCTTTTCCTTTTCCGGATCATGCGGGTTCACGAAACGCCCGCCCGTGCAGGAAAGAGCGTCCCCGATCCGCGCGCCGAGCAGCCGCACCTCGCCTTCCGCCTGCACACCGTCAAGGAACACGTCGCCCCGCGCCTCCAGCCCGTCGGCTTCAAAGCCGGGAAGGTGCGACCCCTGAAGGTTCAGCGTGTCGAGCCTGGCCCCGCGCAGCACGGGCGTGTCCTGAAACCGGCAGCCCAGCAAGCTGAGGCCATGGTCAAGCCGGCACCCTTCGAGGTCTAGGCCCGGCGTGGACTCCGACCTCAGCACCGGATCGACCTCCCCGTCGCTGACCACCAGCGCGCCCGCGATCCGCAGCCCTGTCTCGTGCAGGCGCACGGCGTCATCCCCCGGCGCCCCCAACGCCAGCCAGCGGATCAGGCTGGCGCGCACCTGACGGTCCTCGCCCGCCTCCGGGCCGGGCAGGTGCCCGTCGCCCAGCTTCGTCACATGGCCCGTGCCCAGCCCGGCGATCACCGCTTGCTCGGCCTCGGTCCGCCGTCCGAAATCCGCCAGCCTCATGCGTCGCCCCCGAACAGATCGCCCGCCCCGGCCTGCCGCGGCGCGGCGATCCCCAGATGCCGCCACGCCGCCTGCGCCAGCATCCGCCCGCGCGGCGTGCGCTGGATGAGGCCCTGTTGCAGCAGGAACGGCTCGATCACCTCCTCCAGCGCGTCGCGGCTCTCCGAGAGCGCCGCCGACAGCGTCTCGATCCCCACCGGCCCGCCGCCATAGGCCTCGGCAATGAGCCGCAGGTAGCGCCGGTCGGCCCCGTCGAGGCCCAGCGCGTCCACCCCCAGCCGGGTGAGCGACGCGTCGGCCAGATCGCGGCTGATCCGCCCGCCGCCCTCGACCACCGCGAAATCCACCACCCGGCGCAACAGCCGCCCGGCGATGCGCGGCGTGCCCCGCGCGCGCCTTGCGATCTCGCGCGCGCCCGAATCCTCGGTGGGGATGTCGAGCAGCCGCGCATTGCGCCGCACGATCTCGTGCAGCTCGTCGATCTCGTAGAATTGCAGCCGCGTCGGGATGCCGAACCGGTCGCGAAGCGGCGTGGTCAACAGCCCCAGCCGCGTCGTCGCCCCCACCAGCGTGAAGGGCTGCAACTCGATCCGCACGGTGCGCGCGGCGGGCCCCTCGCCGATCACCAGATCGAGCTCGAAATCCTCCATCGCGGGGTAGAGCACCTCTTCCACCGCCGCGTTGAGCCGGTGAATCTCGTCGATGAACAGCACATCGTTGCGCTCCAGATTGGTCAGGATCGCGGCCAGATCCCCCGCCTTGGCCAGCACCGGGCCGGATGTCATGCGAAACCCCACCCCCAACTCGCGCGCCATGATCTGCGCCAGCGTCGTCTTGCCGAGGCCGGGGGGGCCGTGAAACAGCGTGTGGTCCATCGCCTCGCCGCGCTGCCGCGCCGATTGGATGAACACGCCGAGGTTGGCCCGCGCCTCGCGCTGCCCGATAAACTCTCTGAGCACGCGGGGCCGCAGGCTGCGGTCGGCATCCTCGGGCAGTTCCTCGGGCCGCAGGGTGGGGTCGGGGTCGGTCATGGATCAGCCCTTCGGTGCCAGCCGCCGCAGCGCGGCGCGGATCAGCGCGGCGGTGTCGGCCTCCGGCGCGTCGCCCGCCGCCTGCGCCACCGCGCCCGCCGCCTCGCCGGGGCCGTAGCCAAGGTTGGTCAGCGCCGACAGCGCCTCGGCCTGCGCACCATTGCCTGCAGGCATGGCCGGGGCCGCAACGGGGGCGGTGACGCTCTCGGCCTCGATCACCTCGCCCGCGTCCTGCGCGGGCGGCGGAGCGCTGCCCATGGCCATCACCGTGGGCGCCTTGTCCTTCAACTCGTTGACCACGCGCTGTGCGGTCTTGGCACCGACGCCCTTGGCCGCCGTCACCGCATTCCAGTCGCCGATGGCAATCGCACGGCTCACCCCATCGGCGCCGAGCGCGCCCAGAATGGCCAGCGACGCCTTGGCCCCGATCCCCTGCACGCTCATCAGCAGGCGGTGCCATTCCTTTTCCACCAGCGTCGGAAAGCCGAAGAGTTGCAGGATATCCTCGCGCACCAGAAGATCGGTATAAAGCGCGGCCATCCCGCCCACGGCGGGCAGCGACGACAGCGTCCGGTCCGAGCAATAGACCAGATAGCCCACCCCGCGCACGTCGATCAGCACATGGTCGCTCGCGCGGTAATCGATCCGCCCCGCGATGCGCCCGATCATGCCAGCCCCCCGGCCAGCGCGCGCCCGTAATGCGCGTGGCAGATCGCCACCGCCAGCGCATCGGCGGCATCCGGCCCCGCCAGCACCACGCCGGGAAGCTGCACCTTGACCATATGCGCCACCTGCTCCTTGGCGGCATGGCCCACGCCCACCACCGTCTTCTTGACCCGGTTGGGGGAATATTCCCCCACCGTCAGCCCGTATTGCGCGGGCACCAGCAGCGCGATCCCCCGCGCCTGCCCGAGCTTGAGCGTGCCGGCCCCGTCCTTGTTGACGAATGTCTGCTCCACCGCCGCCGCCTGCGGATCATGGCGGTGCACGACATCGCTCAACTGCTCGTAGAGCGACAACAGCCGCGCGCCCAGATCGTCGCCAACCGAATGGCACACGCCGTTGGCAATATGGCTCAGTCGGCTACCCTGCACCTCGATCACGCCCCAGCCGAGATTGCGCAATCCCGGGTCGATGCCCAATACCCGCATGTCTGCCCTGCCCGTTCCGGTTTTCGCCTCAATAGCACGAAACGTGAACGACAACCAAGCACAATGCGCAGGCGGGGCCGCGCCGAGCCTTGCAGGAATTGCATAAGGACTATGCACAAACCTCGGCTTGTGCGGACAGGTTGCCCCGCTTAGCTGCAGCTTACAAACGGATTGTCCCGTTCGCCCCCGCATCAAGGACCGACTCACATGGCACTCATCGACACCCCCCGCGCCCACGCGCACCCCCGCCCCGACTTCGGCCTGCTCTCGCGCATGGTCGAGGCCGTGATCTCGTGGAACGACCGCCGCGCCACGCGCAAGGCGCTCGCCCAGCTTTCGGACCGCGAGCTTGACGATATCGGCCTGAGCCGCGGCGATATCGACCGGGTCGCGCGCCGCTTCTGAGCGCGCCACCCCGGCCCGCGATCACGCCCCGCGCGGCCGCCGCGCGGGGTGTTTGCATGCTTGGCGTCGGTCGGACGCGCTCAGCGCTCCCGCGACATCACCAGCGTGGACCAGTCCCCGATCTCCTCGTGATGGTCGAGGCGGTTTCCAAGGCCCGAGTAAACCGCGATGACCTCCGCGGCCTGCTCGTTGAGCAACCCCGACAGGATCACCTTGCCCCCCGGCGCAAGCGCCCCGGTGATCCCGGGCGCGAGCGCCAGCAACGGCCCCTTGAGGATGTTGGCAAAGATCAGGTCAAAGGGTGCCGCCGCGCGCAGGCCGGGATGGTCGAGCCCCCCGGCCTCGACGCACTCGACACGGCCCGTCAGGCCGTTGGCCGCCACGTTGGCGCGGGCCACCTCCACCGCCACCGCGTCGATATCCGAGGCCAGCATCACCCCCGGCCAGATGCGCGCCGCCGCCATCGCCAGCACCGCGGTGCCGCAGCCCAGATCGAGAACCGACCGGCCCGCAAAGCCGCCGGCCGCCAGCCGGTCGAGCGCCCGCAGACAGCCCAGCGTCGTGCCGTGATGGCCGGTGCCAAAGGCCATCGACGCCTCGATCAGCAGCGGCTCGCAGCCCTCGGGCACACGGTCGGCATCATGGCTGCCATAGACAAAGAAGCGCCCCGCCTCGACCGGGCTCAGGTCGCGCTGCACCTTGGCGACCCAGTCGGTCTCGGGCAGTTCCGACATGGTAAAGGGCCGCGCGCCATGCGCCGCCGCCAGCAGGTCGAGCGCGACGCCGTCCGGTGCCGCCTCGAAATAGGCACCGATCTCCCACAGCCCCGATCCGTCCTCCATCTCGAACGCCCCGATCCCGGTCGGCTCCGGCTCGAAATCCTCCAGCGCCTCGGCCAGCGCCTCGGCGCGGGCCTTGTCATCGAGCGTGGTGATGGCGGTCCATGTCGGCATCGGATACTCCCTCGTCATTCGGCGGGCGCGGGCAACAGGCCCGAGAACACCGTCTCGCGCCCCGGCTCGGGGTGGCGCGGGATCATCAGCGCCAGCATCAGCGACACGCAGGCCATGCCCGTGGCCAGCGCGAACACCCAGGCGGGCGAGACCAGCCAGACATAGCCCAGCGCGGCGGGCAGAAACACCGCCGCGATGTGGTTGATGGTAAAGGCCACGGCGGCGGTGGGGGCGATGTCGCCGGGATCGGCGATCTTCTGGAAATAGGTCTTGAGCGCCAGCGCCAGAGAAAACAGGACGTGATCCACCACGTAGAGCCCGGCGGCCAGAACCACCCCCCAGCCGAACATGTAGATGCCGCCATAGGCCAGAAACACCAGCGCCAGCCCGACATATTCAAAGATCAGCGTGTTGCGCTCTCCATAGCGGAACACCGCGCGCCCCATCAGCGGTGCCGCCACCATGTTGATCACGAGGTTGATCATGAACAGCGCCGTCACCTCGTGCACCTCGAATCCGAACCGCTCGACCATCATGAATCCCGCGAACACGACGAAGATCTGCCGCCGCGCCCCGGCCATGAATTGCAGCGCATAGTAGAGCCAGTAGCGCCGCCGCAGCACCATCTTCTTGACCTGCGGATCGGGCGCCTCGAAGCGCGGATAGGCGATCAGGCAGAACACCGCGACGCAGGCGGTGAATCCCCCCGCCACCATGTAGACGAGGTTGTAATCCAGGTCGAACGCCCGCCATGTCAGCACGATCAGCACATAGGCCACCAGCGTCGCGCCCGAGCCCGCCGCCAGCAGCCAGCCCAGCATCTGCGGCGCGCGCAGCTTGTCGAGCCATTGCAGTTGCAGGGATTGGTTGACGGTCTCGTAATAGTGAAAGCCGATGGAACTGAGCATGGTGATGGTCAGAATCCCGCCGAGGCTCGGGAATTGCGCCGTCAGCGCCGTCGCCACGCCGAGGAGCAGCAGCGACACCAGCCCCAGCACCTGCTCGTGCATGACCATGATCAGCGCGATCACCCCCACGGCAAAAAAGCCGGGGATCTCCCGCACCGTGTGCAGCCAGCCGATATCCGAGCCGTCGAACCCGGCCACCTCGATGACGAAATTGTTGAGCAACGCCGACCAGGTGGCAAAGGCCACCGGCATCGCCGCGGCCATCAGGAACAGCAGCGTGACCGGGCGCCGCCAGACCGGCAGGTCCCGCGCCCGCCCGAGGGGGAATTGCGCACTCATGCGCCTTCCTTACGCCCAAGCTGCCGGATTGGCGAGAGGCCGCACTCCCGCCCGCACCCGAAATCTTCAAAAGATTTCGAACCGCTTTCTTTTCAAGAAAGCGCGCCCCCCGTCATCCCCGGGCTTGACCCGGGGACCTCTCGCTACAATCCTCCGCACGGATGCCCGTGCCGGGAAGCGGGAAAAGACAAGGCAACGCATATGCGCATCATCGAGTTGAAGATCACGCTGGAAGACGTCGAACCGACGGTGCGACGGACACTGGAGGTGCCCGCGGATATCCGCCTCGACCGCCTGCACCTGACCATCCAGGCCGCCATGGGCTGGCAGAATGCCCACCTCTATCAATTCTGCGTCGGCGAGCCCTATCAATTGGGTGCCGAAAGCTGGGTCACGCCGGATTTCGTTGACAGACCGGAAGACCTTCCGGCGGACAAGGCAACGCTGGAGCACGCCTTAGCGAAGGCGGGCGGGGCCGGTCTGACCTACCTCTACGACTTCGGAGACGACTGGACCCACCGCATCGAGGCCGGCGAACCAGGCGACGCCGCCCCCGGCCATATCTATCCCCGATTGACGGATTTGGCGGGCTCATGCCCGCCCGAAGACGTCGGCGGCCCGCCGGGCTTCGAGATGTTCAAGGCCGCCATGGCCGATCCGAAACATCCCGAACATGACGACCTCAAGGACTGGTATGGCGGCCCGTTCGCCCCCGACACCCCCGAGAGCGACGACCTCCGGGTCGAGGTGCTCAAGCTCGCAAAACGCTGGAGCCGCAAACGCAGCGCCCGCAATTGAGTGACGCGGGACCAACGGCCCCGCGTCATCATCCGCCCCCCCGTCGTCCTAGGGCCTGACCCGGGGACCTCTCCCAACCAGCCCCCCGGTCAGACCAAAGGATGACAGCAGCCGCCGTCAGCCCGCGCCCTGATCTGCGCTCGTGCCGCTCATGTAATTGGTCATGAACGCGGGCTCGCCCATCTTGCGCAGCAGATCGAGTTGCAGGTCGAGCCATTCCCAGTGGCCCTCCTCGTCCTGCACAATCCGCTCGAACAGTGCCCGCGTGCCGATATCGTCACTCTCGAACGCCTGCCGCGCGGCCTTGGTATAGAACTCGATGGCCCCGGCTTCCTCTGTCTTGTCGGCCTCGAACAGCGCCTTGAGGCTCTCGGCCTTGTTGGGGGTCTTGGCGGCCTCCAGCTTGGGCACGCCGCCGAGGAACATGATCCGGTCGATGAACGCCCCGGCATGGCCCAGCTCTTCGTGCATTTCCTCGCGCATCTTCGCGGCCAGCTTGTCGATGCCCCAATCCTCCAGCGTGTGGGCATGCAGCAGATATTGATGCACCGCCGTCAATTCCATCGACAGGGCGGTCTGCAAGTTCTCGATACTTGTCGTCCGATCGGCCATGAGGCCCTCCTTCGGTCTGTTTTCAGATTCTCCAGTGACCTATTCACGAAACCGCGTTTTGCAACAGCGTGCACCAACGCGATACCGACAGGATACCGACGCGATACCGACACGGTTTTTCGCCCTCAATAAAAGCTCTGCGGGTCGATATCCACCGCCAGCCGCATCTGCGCTTGCAGCTTTACCGGCGCGAGCCACCGCGCGATCGCGTCCTGCAGCGCCGCGCCCTTGGGGCCCTTGACCAGCAGCCGCACCCGGTGCCGTCCCCGGATGCGGGCAATGGGCGCGGGCGCCGGGCCGAACACCTCCGCGCCGACCTCTCTCAACGGTGCCGCGTTGCGCGCAAGTGTCTGACCCAGATCGAAAATCTCCCGCGCATCCGGTGACGACAGGATGATCCCCGCCATCCGCCCATAGGGCGGCACGCCCGCCTGCCGCCGCGCCCCCGCCTCGGCGCGCCAGAACCCGTCCTCGTCACCCGCGAGGATGGCGCGGATCACCGGGTGCTCGGGCTGATGCGTCTGCAACAGCGCCACGCCCGCCCGCTCGGCGCGCCCCGCCCGCCCCGCCACCTGCCGCATGAGCTGAAACGTGCGCTCGGCGGCGCGCAGGTCCGACCCTTGCAGCCCAAGGTCGGCATCGATCACGCCCACCAGCGTCAGCAGTGGAAAATTGTGACCTTTTGCAACGAGTTGCGTGCCGATGACGATATCCGCCGCGCCCGCCGCGATCTCGGCGATCTGCGCCTTCAATTCCCGCGCCGAGCCGAACAGGTCCGACGACAGCACCGCGATCCGCGCCTCGGGAAACAGCGTCGCTGCCTCCTCGGCCAGCCGTTCCACCCCCGGCCCCACTGCGGCGAGCCGCCCCTCGACACCGCAGGACGGGCAGGCCGCGGGGATGGGCGCGCTCTCGCCGCATTGGTGACAGACCAGCCGGTTCCGGAACCGGTGCTCGACCATGCGCGCGTCGCAATGCTCGCAGCCGATCTGATGGCCGCAGGCCCGGCACACGGTGACCGGCGCATAGCCACGCCGGTTGAGAAACAGCATCGCCTGTTCCCCCGCCGCCAGCCGAGCATTGACCGCCGCGCGCAGGGTGGGCGACACCCACCGGCTCGCGGGCAGCGTCTCGGCCCGCAGGTCGATCGCCCGCATCTCCGGCAGCGCCGCCGTCCCGAAACGGGCTGATAAATCAAGCCTTTGGTATTTCCCGGCTTCGGCATTGGCCCACGATTCCAGCGATGGCGTGGCCGAGGCCAGCACCACCTGCGCCCCACAGATCGAGGCCCGCAGCACCGCCATGTCGCGGGCATGGTAGAGCACGCCGTCCTCCTGCTTGTAGGACGGGTCGTGCTCCTCATCCACCACGATCAGCCCCAGATCGCGGAACGGCAGGAACAGCGCCGAGCGCGCCCCCACGACAAGCTGCACGCCGCCCTCTCCGGCCATCTTCCAGATGCGCCGCCGCCCGGCCTGCCCGGCACCCGAATGCCACTCGGCGGGCTTTGACCCGAACCGCGCCTCGACCCGGTCGATGAATTCCGCCGTCAGCGCGATTTCCGGCAAGAGCACCAGCGCCTGATGCCCGCCTGCAAGGCACGCGGCCACCGCCTCCAGGTACACCTCGGTCTTGCCCGACCCGGTGACCCCGCGCAGCAGCGTGGTGCCATAGCCGCCCGCGCGCACGCCGTCGCACAGCGCCGCCGCCGCCGCCGCCTGATCCTCGGTGAGCACCTTCGCCGGGCGACCGGGATCGAGCCTTGGATAGGGCGCGTCGCGTGGGGCCTCTGCCTCGATCAGCGCGCCCTGCGCCGCCAGCCCCTTGACAACGCTCGCGGAAACGCCCGAAAGGCTGCACAGTTCGCCGAGGCCAAACCCCATACCCCCGTGATCTCGCAGCACCGCCAGCACGCGGGCGCGCGCCTCGGTCATCCGGTCGGGCGTGGCATCGCCGGGGCGGTAAACCTTTTGCGCGCCGGGCGGGTCCATCAGCCGCGGCGCGCGCGTCGCGAGCCGCAGCATGGCGGGCAGCGGCGTCAGCGTGTAGGCCGCCGCGCGCTCCAGGAACACGCGCATCGCGGCGTCCATCGGGGCGAGGCCCAGCACCCGTGTCACCGCCTTGGCCTTCGCCAGGTCAAAGCCGCCCGCGCCCGCCCCCCAGACCACGCCCAGCACCCGCCGCGGACCCAGCGGCACCTCGACGAAATCGCCGGTGTCGCAGCCCCCCGCGGGCGCGAGATAGTCGAGCGTGCCGCCGATCGGCTGCGCGGTCAGCACCGCCACCAGCGCACCTTCGTCGAAATGGCAGGTCCGGCCCACGCGCGGCGCGCTCCTTTTGTCGGGTTTGCAGGGTTTCGGCCTGTCGATCTATGCGGTAAAGCCGGGAGTGAGACAACCCAACCCGCCAAAGAGGGCCGCCCCCATGAAATTCTTCGTCGATACCGCCGACACCGCCCAGATCGCCGAGCTCAACGATCTCGGCATGGTCGACGGCGTCACCACCAACCCCTCGCTGATCCTCAAATCCGGGCGCGACATCCTCGAGGTGACACAGGAAATCGCGGCGATGGTCGAGGGCCCGGTCAGCGCCGAAGTGGTGGCGCTCGAAGCCGACGCCATGATCGCCGAGGGCCGCAAGCTCGCCGCCATCGCCCCCAACATTGCCGTCAAGGTGCCGCTGACATGGGACGGGCTCCGCGCCTGCAAGGTGCTCTCGGGCGAGGGCAACATGGTCAACGTGACGCTGTGCTTCTCGGCCAATCAGGCGCTGCTCGCGGCCAAGGCGGGGGCCACCTTCATCTCGCCCTTCATCGGGCGGCTCGACGATATCAACCTCGACGGGATGCAGATCATCTCCGATATCCGCCAGATTTACGACAATTACGGGTATGAGACGCAGATCCTCGCCGCCTCGATCCGCACCGTCAACCACGCCCACCAATCCGCCATGATCGGCGCCGACGTGATGACCGCGCCGCCCGCCGTGATCAAGGCGATGGCCAGCCACCCGCTCACCGACAAGGGCCTCGCCGCGTTCATGGCCGACTGGGAAAAGACCGGGCAGAAGATCCTCTGAACCGCGCTTCATGTCATCCTCGGGCTTGACCCGAGGATCTGTGCGGTCCGGGATCCTCGGGTCAAGCCCGAGGATGACCAGGCCCCGAGGTGCCCCGCCTTCTGCATTTTCTTGCGGCATCGGACAGCGACATCTGCTAGTCTGCCGCAAAACAAGCGAACGAGGCCGCGATGAGCAGCAAGCCCCGCATCGACGACGCCCTGCGCGAGCGGATCATTTCCGAGCCGGACGTGATCCTCGACGATACCGACCTGATGCGCGCGCTCATCGCCGCCAACGAGCGTGCGATGGGCACCAACATCGTCGACATGCGCGGCATCGCCATGGACCGGCTCGAGGCGCGGCTCGACCGGCTCGAAGAGACCCACCGCGCGGTGATCGCCGCCGCCTACGAGAACCTCGCCGGCACCAACCAGGTGCATCGCGCCATCCTGCGGATGCTCGACCCGGTCGAGTTCGAGAGCTTCCTGCGCGACCTCGACGGCGAGGTGGCGCATATCCTGCGCGTCGATGCGGTGCGGCTCGTGCTCGAATCGGTGCAGAACGACACTGACCCGGCGGTGCGCCGCCTGGGCGACGTGCTGTCGGTGGCCGAGCCGGGGTTCATCCGCGGCTACCTTACCGGCGGGCGCGACGCGCCCACGCGACAGGTGACGCTACGCCAGGTGGAGGAGGGCGATGGCCGCGTCTATGACCGCGCCGCCGCGCATATCCGCTCCGAGGCGTGCCTGCTGCTGGATTTCGGGGCCGACCGGCTGCCGGGGATGCTGGTGATGGGGGCCGAGGACCCGCACCAGTTCAGCCCGCAGCAGGGCAGCGACCTGCTCGCCTTCTTCGCCGGCGTGTTCGAGAGGGTGATGCGCCGCTGGCTGTCGTGATCTCCGACGCTGCCCGCGCGGCGCTGGCCGACTGGCTGGCCGCGATCAAGGCGCAGGGCGGGGCCGCCGATCACACGCTCGACGCCTACGCCCGCGACCTGCGCGCCTTTCTCACCTTCATGACCGCGCATCACGGGGCATCGCAGGGCCTCGGCGCGCTCGCGCGCATCTCAACCGCCGACATGCGCGCCTTCATGGCGCATGAGCGCGCCGCGGGGCTTGGCCCCCGCTCGCTCGCCCGGCGCCTCTCGGCGGTCAGGAGCTTCTACCGCTGGCTGTCCGAGCGCGAGGGGTTCGAGCCCACCGCCGTCCTCTCGGCGCGGGCCCCGAAATACCTGCGCAAGCTGCCCCGCCCGCTCTCGGAAGGGGCGGCGCGCGACGTACTGGACACGCTGGACACGCAGGCGCCCGAGCCCTGGGTCGCCGCGCGCGACGTGGCGGTAGTGACGCTGCTCTATGGCTGCGGGCTGCGCATCTCCGAGGCGCTGGGGCTCAATGGCGCGGCGCACCCCATGGGCGACACGCTGCGCATCACCGGCAAGGGCGGCAAGGAGCGGCTGGTGCCGGTGATCGCGCCTGCGCGCGACGCGGTGACGGCCTATGCCCGCCTCTGCCCCTACCCCGTCACGCCGCGCGGGCCGCTGTTTTTCGGTGTTCGCGGGCGGCGTCTGGGCGCGCGGGCGGTGCAAAAGACGATGGCGCAGACCCGCGCGCAACTCGGCCTGCCGCCGTCGGCCACGCCGCACGCGCTGCGGCACAGCTTTGCCACCCACCTGCTCAACGCCGGCGGAGACCTGCGCGCGATCCAGGAATTGCTGGGCCACGCATCGCTGTCGACCACCGAGGCCTATACCGGCGTCGATACCGCCCGCCTGATGGAGGTCTATGCCCGCGCCCATCCGCAGGGCCGCGGCTGAGACCCGCCGACCCTCACGGATAAGTGACGCCCCATTTCGGACGATTCATGCGAGTTTCGCCCCGATGACGCCCTAACGCCAAACATCCAAAGGAGAATATCCTATGAAATATGCACTGGTCACCGCGGCCGGCTTTGCCGCGGCGTTCATGATGACGGGCAATGCCGCACAGGCACAACAGAGCCCCAACTGCACCTCCGACGCGGAGAGCGTCTGGGACATGAGCGCCGACGAGGTCAAATCCTTCTACGCCTGCATGGAGGAGTGGATGCAGCAATGCTATGCGCAGAACGGGCACGACGTCGGCTCGGTCTACCGTGAGTGGACCGTCTCCTCGACCCGCCCGGCCGTGGCCGGCGCGCACAGCAACCGCCTGCTTCAGACCTTCGCCAACGACATCGCCGCCGGGCAATACCTCAAGTTCGAGACCGAGGGTGTCGAGATGCCCGCAGGCTCGGTGCTCGCCAAGGAGAGCTTCGCGCTCAAGAACGGCAAGGGGGTGATCGGCCCGCTCTTCATCATGACCAAGCTCGAGGAAGGCGCCTCGCCCGAGACCAATGACTGGCATTACAGCGGCCTCACCAATACCGGCGACGAGATGCGCGTGAGCCAGAGCTTCTGCCATGATTGCCACGTCTCGTGGGAGGCACAGGACGGCATGGCCTATCCGCTGGAAGAGGTCCGCGTCTCCAACTGAGCAGCGCATTTCCGCATCATTTTCGGCCCGGCCCCCGAATGGGGCCGGGTTTTGCTTTGCAAAACCGCAGTGCTTGCGGCATGACCCGGACATGACACCTCATCTGCGCGGCCTGCTCGTCCACCTTCTCACCGCCACCGGCGCGGTGTTCGCGATGCTCGCGATGCTCGCCGCGATCGACCGCGAATGGGAACTGATGTTCCTGTGGCTGGTCGTGGCCTTTGCCGTCGATGGCATCGACGGGCCGCTGGCGCGCAAGTATCATGTGCAGACCACCGCGCCGGAATTCGACGGGGTGCTGCTCGACCTGATCATCGACTATCTCACCTACGTGTTCATCCCTGCCTTCGCGCTGTTCAGTTCGGACCTTCTGCCGGGCTGGACGGGATGGGTGGCCATCATCGTCATCACCTATGCCAGCGCCATGTATTTCGCCGATACAAGGATGAAGACGACGGACAATTCCTTTTCCGGCTTTCCCGGCTGCTGGAACATGCTGGTGATCGTGCTCTTCGCGGTCGAGCCGCCGACATGGATCATCCTGTTGCTCGTGACGGTGCTGGCGGTGGCGATGTTCCTGCCGCTCAAATTCATCCATCCCGTCCGCACCGCGCGCTGGCGCTGGCTGTCGCTGCCGATGGCGCTGGCATGGACGTTCTTCGCGGGCTGGGCGGCGTGGGTGCATTTCGATCCCGAGAGCTGGGCGCACTGGGGACTCGTGGTGACCAGCATCTACCTCCTGCTCGCGGGTATCGCGCAGCAGATCGTGCCGCTGCGCGAGGACGTCTGAGGCCGGACGCGACGCGGAGGCGCGGGATGTCCGTGACCATGAGGGACGGTGGCCGTCTGGCCCCGGCGCGGAATCGATGCCGAAGGCCGCCGCGCCATCGCATGTCCGCCCCGTCGCACCAAAAGTGCGCCGATACAGTCGGCACGCCTTTGGCGTGACGGACAGGCGATGTGGTCAAGCCAGCGCGCCGATTGCATGTTTTGCGGATATGGAGGGATAAAGCGCATTGAAAAGACCGTCGGCTCGCCTGCCCGCGGACATGCGATGGCGCGGCTCACTGCAACGTTCGCTTCAGGCCGGACCCCGTCCCCCTCAGCCCTGCCGCCACGGCCAGAGCGGATGCGCCACCGGGTCCTTGGCCCGCCACAGGTAGTCGCGGAAAATCTCGGCATAGGAGCGATAGACATACCCATCGTTTCGGCGGCGGTAATGATCGCGCCGCGCAGCGTAGAGCGCGGGCAGCCGGTACCACGGCTCCTCGGGGTGCATATGATGCACCACGTGCAGGTTGTTGTTGAGGAACAGGAGAGCGAGCGGCCCCCGGTCCTCGACGATCACGGTGCGCCCGCTCGCCCGGTCATGGGCGCGGTGCTCTAGGAAGGTGCGAATCTTCAGGAGTGCGATGCCAATCCACACGGCCAACAGATAGACCCAGAGCGGCATTGGCGCATACCACACCCATGCCAGCACCACCGCCACCTGCGGCACATGCCAGACCCATGCGCGCAGCACCGACCGGTCACCTGAACGGATGGCCCGCCAATCGGCGCGCAGAAAGGCCACCTGCGCGATGATGGGCCCGAGAATCAGCCGCCCCGCCAGCGTGTTGTTGGCCCGAAGCACCGCGCGTGCCCAGCGCGGCAGGCGGCCCCACACGCCCGGATCGAGATAGTTCGATTCGGGGTCGTCATAGGGGTCGGTCAGATGCTCCTCGCGGTGGTGCGCGAGGTGGGTATCGCGGAACCGGCCATAGGGGATGACCAGGCACAGGCAGGGAAACACCACCGCCTCGTTCCACGGGCGCTGACGGAACGGGTGACCGTGCAGCGCCTCGTGGCACAGCGAGGAATGCAGTGCGATGGCCACGCCGGTCAACATCACGCCCAGCGGCAGCCAAAGCGCCGCCGCCCATGTCGTGCCGATGATCCAGGTGCCGTAGCAGGCGACCAACAGCGCCAGTGTCGGCCATTCCACGGCGGGCATGCGCAGCTTATCCATGGCTGCGACCCCAGTGGATGCGGGACCAGACGCGCTCGTAGATCACGTAGGTGGTGAACCCGATCACGCTATTGATCACCGCCATGACCCCGCCCGCGGTCAGCGAGCCGGTGACGACCAACCCGACCACCGCCATGACCGAGAGCCCGATCAGGTTCCAGATCACCGCCTTCACGATGCTGCGCAATCGCGTCTCCATGTCCCCTCCATGTGATTGAACGATGCGCAGACAATGCTTGCGATTTGGTTGCCCGGCCATTTCGGAAATGGTTAACATTTTTCCGCAATTGTGATTTATATCACCATATGAACGAAAAAATCGACAAGCGCCTGCGCGCCACCCTGTTCCGCGCCCGTCTCGCCGAGGCGATGCGCCTGCGCGACATCAATCAAAGCGCGCTCGCCCGCGCCATCGGGGTGGATCGCTCGACCGTGTCGCAACTGCTGACCGGCACCGGCGCGCGGCTGCCCAATGCGCAGGTGGTGGGCGAATGCGCGGGCGCGCTCGGGGTCTCGGCGGACTGGCTTCTGGGCCTCACCGACCGGCCCGAGACCGCCGCCGACATGCTCGCCAACACCCTGTCGCTGACCGAGGCCCCCCGCGCGCTGGTGGATGAGCAGATTTTCCAGTGGCACAAGGAGGCGGCGGGCTACAAGATCCGCCACGTCCCCGCCGGCCTGCCCGACATGCTCAAGACCCGCGAAATGCTGGAATGGGAATACGCGCCGCATCTGGGCCGCTCTACCGATCAGGCGATCGGTGCGTCCGAGGATCGCATGGCGTGGATGCGCGCCGCCCGTTCGGATTACGAAATCGCCCTGCCGCTCTTCGAGATCGAGAGCTTCGCGCGCGGCGAAGGCTATTACCGCGACCTTCCCGACGATGTCCGCCGCGCGCAGCTCGACCATTTCATCGCCGTCACGTCACAGCTCTATCCCGGCCTGCGGCTCTATCTTTTCGATGCCCGCCGCCTCTATTCCGCGCCGGTCACGATCTTCGGGCCCCTCCTCGCCGTGCTCTATCTCGGGCGCAACTACCTTGTGTTCCGCGATACCGAACGGGTGCAGGCCATGACCCGCCATTTCGACGGGCTGCTGCGCGAGGCCGCCGTGACGGCGCGCGCCCTGCCCGATCACCTGCGCGCCCTGCGCGATGCGGGCGGATAGCACCGACGCCCCGTCCCTATTGCAGCAGCACCGCCTCGACCCGGCGGTTGGTCTCGCGGCCCTCTTGCGTGTCGTTGGCCGCCACCGGCGCGAGATAGCCCACGCCGCGCGCCTCGACGCGGGCACCCTCGACCCCGTGATCGGCGATCAGCCGGTCGCGCACCGCTTCGGCGCGCGCCTGCGACAGCGCGATATTGGCATCGAGCGCGCCGACATTGTCGGTATGACCCACCAGCGCGATCCGCGCCTCCGGCTCAGCCGAGAGGAACGCCGCCAGCGCCGCGAGGTCCGCATGCGGCCCCGGCCCGAGCACCGCCTCGCCCGACGCGAAATCGAGCCCGCGCAGGACAAACCGCCCGGCCTCGCGCAACACCGGCCCCAGCGATCCCGCCGCGCTCGCCGCCTCCGGGGCGCGGGCCCCGGGCCGGCCGTCCTCTGCCGTCTCCGCCACCCCGACATGGGTGATCTGCACATAGCCCCGCCCGCCCGCGCGGCTGACGAACAGCATGACATGCTCGGCCCCCTCGCCGGCCCCGCGCCGCGCCAGCAAATAGCGGTAATCGAACAGGTTCACGAACATGGCGGGCGCAGGCAGCACCGGCACGGCAAAGCGAAAGCCGAAGCCCCCGCACCCCTCCGCCGCGCAGGCAAAGACCACCTGCCAGCCCTCCTGTTCCAGCGCCGCGCGCAGCGGGGCCATCCGCGCCAGCGTGCCCTGCGCGAGGTCGCGCACCCGCCACGCCCGGCTGGTGATGGTCCCGTCCAGCCGCAGACGCGGCACGGTATCGCCCTCGAGCCCCCCCTGCGGCAGATGGACCGTATCGGCGGGGCGGACCACCTTCGCGGTCTGCTCCGCCCCCTCGGGCAGCGGCAGATCCAGCGCCTGCCCCGGCCCCGCGAGGACCAGCAGCGCCGCCAGCCACGCCGCCCGACCGCGCCCCATCTCAGCGCGCCTGCGAATGATAGTCGGGGTTGGGCTCCATCCCGGTGGCCGAGGCGACGCGGTTCGACATGTTGAAGAACCCCGCCACATTGGCGATGTCCCAGATGTCGCGGTCGGTGAAGCCGTGATCGCGCAGGCCGTCGCGGTCGGCGTCCTCGATTGTGGCGCTCGCCGTCGTCACCTTGGCGGCGAAGTCGAGCATCGCGCGCTGGCGCGGGCTGATATCGGCGACGCGGTAATTCATCACCATCGCCTCGCCCAATGCCGGATCGCCCGAGAGCGCGCGCACCGCCGCGCCATGCGCCACCTGGCAATACCAGCACCGGTTGATCGAGCTGACCACCACCGCGATCATCTCGCGCTCCAGCTTCGACAGCCCCGAGGGCGCCAGCATCAGCGTGTTGTAGAGCGCGGCGAAGGCGTCGAGCTTCTCGATATCGAAGGCATGCGCGCGCAGCACGTTGGGTACGAGCCCCAGCTTCTCCTCGCAGATCTCGAAATAGCGCGCGGTTGGCTCGGGCAGCGGATCGACCGGCGGCAGGTCGAGCGCGGTGGGTTGGTCATCATTGCGGGTCATGGCTCCTCCTTCTGGCGGTAATGATACGTGCCGACGCAGGAAAATCCCATCGCCGAATAAAGCCCGTTCGCCCCCTGGTTGGCCTGCGTGCAGATCACGGCAAGATGTCGCGCACCCTGGCCCGCGGCCCAATGCGCGGCCTGAAGCATCATCAGCCGCCCCAGCCCCGCGCGCCGGTGCCGCGCGCGCACCTCAAGCGCGTGCACCATCGCGATGCCGTCGTGGATGGCCACGAAGCCGGCGGCGGCGGGCTGATCCCTCAGCCGCCCGAAGAGGCCCGTCTTCGGCCCCGCCGCCCGCGCCATCACCGCCACGCGCGCAGGCCCGATGCCGCCCTCGGCCCAGATGTCGCGCATGATCTCCAACGGCTCCCAGACGGTGAAGGTGGTGACGCGCGGCAGCCTCTCGCAGGTGAACGCGGCCACCGGCGCAACATGGAGGTTCACCGGGTCAACCGTGCGGTAGCCGCGTGCCGCCAGCATCGCGTCGAGCGCCCCGTCGCCCGTCCGCACCTGGAAAAGCGGCCCCTGCCCGAGCGCCCGCATCGCCGCCTCGGCACGGTCAAGATCGTCCCCTGTCGCCGCCCCCGCCACCGTCGCCGCAGACACGCGCTTGCCACCGCCGCGCCCGTCCCGAATCGTGACCGGGCCAAGCGCGCGGGTCCCGGCGGGCGGCCACGTCGCCTCGGTGACGGCGTAGAGCGCGTGGATATCGGGCATCATGCCGGGAACATGCCCGCAAGTTCCGCCATCGCGGCATCCAGCCGCGCGCCGTCCTGCCCGCGGATCACGATCTGCGCGCCGTGACAGCCTTCGCGGATGAACGGATAGGAGCCGATCGACAGCTCGGGATAGCGCGCCGCGAGATCGGCAAGCGGGGCCGCGATATCGCCCTCGCCGCGCCGCACCTCGTAGGATTGCGACAGGACCGGCGCGCCACCGGTCAGCGTGGGCAGCACCGAGGCGAGCATCGCCTCGAAGATCGACGGCACCCCGGCCATCACATGCACGTTTCCGAGGGTGAAACCGGGCGCGGCGCTGATCGGATTGTCGATCAGCGTCGCGCCCTCGGGGATGCGCGCCATGCGCAGCCGCGCCTCGTTCAGGTCCTGCCCCCGCGCCTCGTAATGCGCGGCAAGGATCGCGCGCGCGTCGCCGCGTATGCCGATGGGGGTGTCGAATGCGCGCGCCACCGCCTCGGCGGTGATATCGTCATGGGTGGGCCCGATCCCGCCCGAGGTGAACACCGTATCGAACGCTTCACTCAGCGCCCGCACCGCCGCCACGATGGCCGCCGCGTCGTCGTGGACCACGCGCACCTCGGCAAGGTCGATCCCCACCCGCGTCAGTTCGCGCGCGAGGTGGTGCATGTTGGCGTCGCGCGTGCGCCCCGAGAGGATCTCGTCCCCGATGACGAGCATGGCGGCGGTCGGGTTGGACATTGCGGCCTCCTTGCAGTGGGTCCGGCCCCGGTATAGGCCCCGCCCATGCGGTTTCAAAGCCCCCTCCTGCGCGCCACGCTGCTGCGCCGCTACAAGCGGTTCCTCGCCGATATCCGGCTGGAGGACGGCACCGGGACAACCGCCCATTGCGCCAATCCCGGCGCGATGACGGGGCTGGCGGAGCCGGGCACGCGGATCTGGGTAGAGCCCAACGACGACCCGCGCAAGAAGCTGAAATACGGCTGGCGGCTGGTCGATCACGAGAACGGGCATTTCACCGGCGTCGATACCGGCCTGCCCAACCGCGCACTGCGCGCGGCATTGGAGGCGGGCGGGATCGCGGAACTGGCGGGCTACGATATCGTGCGCCCGGAACAGAAATACGGGGCGAACAGCCGGATCGACTTTCTGCTCTCGGGCGCGGGCCTGCCCGACGCCTATGTCGAGGTGAAATCGGTGACGCTGTCGCGGGCACCGGGCGTGGCCGAGTTTCCCGACAGCGTCACCGCGCGTGGCGCTAGACATCTGGGCGAATTGGCGAGGGTCGCACAGGCGGGGCACCGGGCGGTGCTGTTCTACCTTGTGCAGCGCACCGATGCGCAAACGGTGCGGGTGGCTGCAGATATCGACCCCGGCTATGCAAGCGCGCTCACGGCGGCGCGCGCGGCGGGGGTCACGGTGCTGTCATACCGCGCCGATATCAGCCCCGATCGGGTCACGATCGGTCACGGCTTGCATCACGACTAGGCACGCGCCTCTGGTCCTTTGGTGCAAACGGGCCTAATTAAAGATAAAACAGACGATGATACGAGGCCAATTGTGAACAAACACCGGGGACGCACCACGCGCGAGGGCATCCGCATCCACGAGGCGGCGGATTTCGCCGGCATGCACGCGGCCGGGCGGCTCGCCGCGCAGATCCTCGACGAGATCGCCGAGCACATATTCGTCGGTCAGACAACCGAGGCGATCGACGCACTGATCGAGCGGCGGATCGAGGCCGCCGGGGCCAAATCCGCCACCATCGGCTACAAGGGCTATCGGCACGCGAGCTGCATCAGCGTCAATCATGTGGTCTGCCACGGCATCCCCGGCGCGCCCATCCCCAAGAGCGGCGGCGAGACCATCTCGCGCGACCACGAGAAGCGCCGCGCCGACGACGCGCTGCGCGACGGCGACATCCTGAATATCGACGTGACCGTGATCGTCGATGGCTGGTTCGGCGATACCAGCCGGATGTACGTGGCGGGCAAACCCTCGCGCAAGGCCGAGCGGCTCATTCAGGTCACCCATGACGCGCTGATGAAGGGGATCGAGGCGGTGCGCCCCGGCAATACCTTCGGCGATATCGGCCACGCCATCCAGACCCATGTGGAGGCGCAGCGCATGTCGGTGGTGCGCGATTTCTGCGGCCACGGGCTTGGCCGGGTGTTCCACGCGCCGCCCAACGTGCTGCATTACGGGCGCGCGGGCAGCGGCGCGCGGCTCGAAGAAGGGATGTTCTTCACCATCGAGCCGATGGTCAATCTCGGTCGCCCCGACAGCGTGGTGCTGGATGACGAATGGACGGCGGTGACGCGGGACAAGTCGCTCTCGGCGCAGTTCGAGCATTCCATCGGCGTGACCGCAGAGGGGGCCGAGATATTCACCCTCTCGCCCTCGGGCCGCTTCCATCCCACCCGCGCCTGACGCCGCCTCTGCCGGCGTCGCTATCGGACAAGACAGTCGCTTTCCGACATGAGAGCCTGAGCGCACCGGTCATTTCACCGGCCTTCGACGCATCCCGACCGTCCATGCCCGCGCCCCGCACCAAGAGGGCCGCGCCGCCCCCGGTCTGTCGGTGCCCGCGAAAGACAGGAGAGCGCCCATGGCGATGATGAGCACCTATCCCGTCCCGGCCCCCTCGCGCGCCGTGCACGGCATCCTGTGCATCACGGCGGCGATGCTGCTCTTCGTGGTGCAGGACGCGGCGATGAAGTCGCTGCTCGTGACCTACCCGGTCTGGCCGCTTCTGTTCGCGCGCTCGGTGGTGGCGGTGATGGTGCTGGTGCCGCTCATCGTCTGGCTTGGCGCGCCGCACAGCCTGCGCTCGGCGCTCTGGCCGCTGCACCTCGCGCGTGCGGCGCTCTTTGCCACCGGCTTTTCCATGTTCTATGCGGCGTTCCCGTTCATGGGGCTGGCCGAGGTCAGCACGATCTTTTTCGCCGCGCCGCTCTTTACCGCGCTGATGGCGGCGCTGTTTCTGGGCGAGCGGATTGGCGCATACCGCGTGGCGGCGCTGGTCGTGGGCTTTGCGGGCGTGGTGATCGCCATGCGGCCCGCGGGCGGGCTCGACCTTGTGGCGGTGCTGCCGCTTCTCTGCGCGCTCAGCTACGCCGCCTCGCAGATCCTCGCCCGCCGCATCGGCGAGCGCGAGAGCACGCTCACGGTGGGGCTCTACACGCTGGCTTTCTCGGGCGTTCTGATCCTGCCCGCGGGCTGGGCCGTGGCGCAGATCGTGCCCGACACGGCGGCCACGCAACACCTGCGCTGGGGCCTGCCCGCGGGCGCGCTGGCCGATCTCGCGTCCCTCACCGCGCTGGGCCTCGTGGGGATGGTGGCCTACATGCTCGCCTCGCGCGCCTACCAGGTCGCCAACGCGAGCCTCGTGGCCCCTTTCGACTATACCTACCTGCCCTTCGCCGCGCTGCTCGCCTACGTCCTATGGGCCGAGGTGCCGCCGCCCGCCACGCTGGCGGGCATGGCGATCATCATCGCCTCGGGGCTCTGTATCGGCTGGCGCGAGACACGCGCGGCGCGGCGCGGCGACACAACACCCGCGATCGCCGAGAGCACCTTTACCCCGGGCCACCCGCCACCGCAGGTGTCCGAGGACGATCAGACGCCATGAGCATGACGGCCACCACCGAGCGCGACCTCTCGGGTTATCTGCTGGTGTTCATGGCGGGCGTGCTCTGGTCCACCGTGGGACTGGGCATCCGCCTGATCGAGGACGCGGCGGTCTGGCAGATCCTGTTCTACCGCTCGCTGGCGATGAGCGTGTTTCTCTATGTCGTGGTGCGGCTGCGCGCCGGGCGCGCGCCGCTCGCGCGCATCGCCGCGATGGGCTGGCCCGGCGCGATCGCCGGTGCGGCGCTGGTCGCCGCCTATACCGGCGGAATCGTCGCGATCCAGTCCACCTCGGTCGCCAATGCGATGATGCTCTTCGCCGCCGCCCCGCTGATCGCCGCTGCGCTGGGGCGCGTCATCCTAGGCGAGAGCGTGCGCCCCGCCACCTGGATCGCCATCGCCGTGGCCGCCTGCGGCATCGCCGTGATGGTCTGGGACAAGACCTCGGGGGCGGCGCTCCGGGGCAATCTCGCCGCCCTCGGCTCGGCGCTCGGCTTTGCGGTGTTCACCGTGGCGCTGCGCCGCGGCCGCGCGGTCGAGATGATGCCCGCGGTGCTGCTCTCGGGGATTATCGGCACCGTGGTCATGGCGGCGATCTGCCTCGCGCTCGGCCTGTCGCTGTCGCTTGCGCCCCGCGACGCGGGGATCGCCACGGGCATGGGCGTTTTCCAGGTCGGCGCCGGTCTCATTCTCTACACCATCGGGTCGCGCAGCGTCCCCGCCGCCGAACTCACGCTGCTGTCGATGTCCGAAGTGGTGCTGGCACCGGTCTGGGTCTGGCTGTTCCTCGGCGAACGCGCCGAACCCACCACGCTCGCGGGTGGGACGATCCTGCTGGCGGCCATCGCGGGCAATGCGCTGTCAGGGGCGCGGCGCAAGCGCCCGCCGCCGATCCCCTGACCGGCCAATCCTTGCCGATGCGGCATTTTTCGCGGGACGACTCCCGGCCCCCGCGCGTTATACTCGGGCGACGCCAAAGGCAGGAAAGGAGCACGAAAATGACACGCAACACGATCGTCGGCGCGCTGGCGGGGCTAGCGCTCGCGGCCTGCGCGAACACCGGCGACAACCGCGAAGTGACCGGCGCCGCCCTCGGCGCGGGGGCGGGGCTGATCGCGGCCGCGGCCTTCGAGGCCAGTGCCGGCTGGACCGTGCTCACGACGCTGGCGGGCGCGGCGGCGGGCACGCTCATCGCGCGCAACACCCGCACCAACCAATGCGCCTATTCCAACGGCGACGGCACCTACCGCACGGTGCCCTGCTGAGTGCGGCACAGCCATCATCCCCGCGAACGCGGGGATCTGCCGCCACCGCAAGGAAAGATCCTCGGGTCCACCCCCGGGTGTGGGCCGCGACTCACCCTCGCCCGCGATAGGGCGGCACGCCCTGATCGGGCAGCCAGACGCCCTCGGGGGCGGGGCCGGTCTGCCAGAACACGTCGATCGGAATGCCGCCGCGCGGATACCAGTAGCCGCCGATGCGCAGCCATCGGGGCGCGAGGAAACCGACCAGCCGCCGCGCAATGGTGAGGGTGCAATCCTCGTGGAACGCGCCGTGGTTGCGAAAACTGGTGAGGTAAAGCTTGAGCGACTTCGACTCCACCAGCCAGTCGCCCGGCACATAGTCGATCACCAGATGCGCGAAATCGGGCTGGCCGGTCATCGGGCAGAGCGAGGTAAATTCCGGCGCGGTGAAGCGCACGGCATAGGCCGTATCCGCCTGCGGGTTGGGCACGCGCTCGAGTTCGGCCTCACCGGGCGATTGCGGCACGCGCGTCGCGCCGCCAAGCTGCGTCAGGTCCTTGTAGATGTTATCGTCGCTCATCGTGATCTCCTTTCACACACCGCGCCTGTTGCCCCAGAGCGTGACGTGCAGTTGCGGCAGCACCGTCGCCGCGAACCAGCCATCGGCCACCACCCGCTCCACCAGCCAGCGCATCCGCGCGTCGACGCCCGCCTGATCCACCGATGCCGCGTCGTCGCCGGGCGGTGGCGGGGTGTGGTTGCCCGGTTGCAGGTAGACGGGCAGGGTCGGATACCGCGCGGCCACCTCGCGCGCCCAGAGGTAATCGGCCTCGTCGAAGATGACGATCTTGAGCACCGTCTGCGCGCCCCCGGCGGCGGCGATACATGCCTCGAACGCCGCCCAGTCAACCGCCATGCCCGACGAGGGAGGCTTGGGCGAAAGCACCAGCATGTCGAGTTCCGCGAACCAGTCGCGCGCGACCGAGCCTTGCGTTTCCATCGCGAAGCGGTAGCCCTGCGCCCGGCCCATCTCGATCAGCGGACCCAGCGGCTGAATCGCCGGGTTGCCGCCCGACAGAGTGACCAGAATCGGACGGTCGCCCGAGAGGCGGGCCACCTCGGCCAGCACCGTGCCCGGCTGCATCGGCGCCCATGTGTGGCGATAGTCCGCGTCCACCGCGTGCAGGCTGTCGCACCACGAACAGCGGTAATCGCAGCCGCCGGTGCGCACGAACACGGTGGGCTGCCCGATGAGCGCGCCCTCGCCCTGAATCGTCGGGCCGAAGATTTCAGAGACGCGGATCGGGTCGGTCACGGCCGGTATTCCGCCCAGGTCTTGGGCGTCTCGCTCACCCGCACCGCCGAAACCTCGGGCCAGCGCGCGGCGCACCAGTCGTGGAAATGCCGCGCCATGCGCTCGGCGGTCACGCAATCGTCGCCCAGCACCTCGTTGAGATGGCGGTGGTCGAGATGCTCGTCGATATAGGATTTGAGGTCCGCAAGGTCGTGATAGTCGCGCACGAACCCGGTCTCGTCCAGCGCCTCGGCGGCGAGTTCCACCACCACGATATAGTTGTGCCCGTGCAGCCGCGCGCAGGGGTGCCCCTCGCGCAGCCCGAAAAGCTGGTGCGAGGCGGAAAAGTGGAATTCCTTGGTGATCCGGTACATCAGCGCCCCTCCACCGCGGCCTGCCAGTAATCAGGATCGTCATAGGCGGTCGGGTCATCGACCCCGGCGAGGTGGAACGCCTCGCGCCGCTCCACGCAGGTGCCGCAGCGCCCGCAATGGCGCGCGCCCCCCTTGTAGCACGACCACGTTTCGGCAAAGGGCACGCCGAGCCGCGCGCCATCGGCCACGATATCGGCCTTGGAGCCGTGGACATAGGGCGTCCACAGGCTCACCTCGGCCACGCCTTCGAGCGCGTGATCCTGCATCGCCTGAAACGCCGCGACGAACCCGGGGCGGCAATCGGGATAGATGAAGTGATCGCCGCCATGCACCGCCGCCGCCACCGCGCCCGCCTTCTGCGCCGCGGCCATGCCAAAGGCCACGGCCAGCATGATCGCGTTGCGGTTGGGGACGATGGTGATCTTCATCGTCTCCTCGGCATAATGCCCGTCGGGCACGTCCACGTCGTCGGTCAGCGCCGAGCCCGAGAGCGCCGCGCCGACGCCGCGCAGATCGACCACCCGGTGCGGCACGCCGAGCCGCGCCGCGCAGGCGCGCGCGCTCTCCACCTCCTTGACGTGGCGCTGGCCGTAATCGAACGACAAGAGCGCCGCGAGCCCGCGCTCGGCGGCGGTCTTGTGGGCAAGGGTCACGGAATCGAGCCCGCCCGAGCAGATAACGATGGTATCCATTTCGCGTCCTTGTTTTTTAGAGCGGGTAGGCTGCGACCGCTTGGGTGCGCGCCTTACGCCTTTCGTATGCTCATGGCAAGCGGGTCAGGGGCTGCGACCGTCGAGCCGGTCGCCGCGCACGAGGTAGCGGTCTGCTATGCGCAGGGGCAGCGGCGCGCCCGAGATCGGCGGCGCGCCCTCGGCTGCCGGGCGCTGGGCATGGATGTGGAGATGCGGCTCGGTGCTGGCGCCGGAATTGCCGACGGCGCCGATGCGCCGGCCCTGGGTCACCGTGTCGCCGGGCGTGACGGTGACGCTGCCCTGCTGCATGTGCGCCAGCACGATCCACGCCCCGCCACACGCGAGGATGACGTGATTTCCCAGACGGTTGACGGGGTCGAGCCGGGGCACCTCGAAATCCGGCCGCGTGTCCTCGGCGGCGATCACGGTGCCGTTGCAGGGCGCGTGCAGGGCCTTGCCGAAGATCGCGTAGGCCGCCGGGTCGGCAGGGCGCAGCCCGTCCGCGCGCAGCCCCCACGGGCCGAGGCCGAAGAAATCGATGGCATGGGATTGCCCGCGCCACGGGCGATAGCGCGCAACGCTGTCGTCGAGGGTATGGAGATGCACGTTGACCAGGGTGTGTGCGCCGCCATTGCCCACGAGGTAGCGGCCCGGCCCGAGCGGGTTGGCGATCCCGACCACCGGGCCGGGGGGCGCTGTGCGCCCGGCCAGCGCGGTGCCCGTGGCCCAGCCGCCGAGGGTGAGCAGGATCAGCCCGGCCACCGCCACGCCCCATCCGCCGCGCGTATCCGGCAGCGCCGCGAGGTGCGCGCGCCCGGCCCGAACCGAGACCGCGAGCACCAGCGCGCCCCAGAGACCCGCCAGGACCCAAGGCACCCACCAGCCCACGACCGCCCATTGCGCCACCAGGGCGAGCGCGAGGATCACCGCCCCGGTGCCCGCCGCCTGCGCCGCGAGGCCAGGAACGTTGCGCGCGGGCCACAGCCCGAGCCACAGCAGGAGCGCGAGTGGGAGCGCCAATTGAACGGTCAGAGTCAGCACGAACATGGGACCTCGGCCGGTGTCTTGCGGTGTCGGCGGGTGCGACCGCTGTAGAGCATGGCCCGTGTCAGGCCGCAAGCCACCCGGGCCCCCTGCGCAATGCGCTTGGCGCGGGGGGACGCGCGCGGCATAACGGGGCATGGATATCGGAACGCTCGCCTTCGATCACGCGCCGGTGGGGCTGGCCGTGCTGGAACACCGGATCATCCGCGCCTGCAACCGGCAGTTCGCGGCGATCTTCGGCGGCGATCCGGGCGATTACGAGGGCGTGCCGCTGGCGCGGTTCTACCCGTCGATCGAGGATTACCGGCGGATCGGTTCGGACGCGCTCGCCGTCATGCGCCAGACCGGGCGCTACGCCGACGAGCGGGTGATGCGGCGCGGCGCGGGGACGCTGTTCTGGTGCCGGGTGCGCGGACAGTCGCTGACGCCCGACGCGCCCTTCGCGCGCGGCGTGTGGTCCTTTGCCGATCTCTCGGAGGAGCGGCCGCTCGTGGCGCTCACCCGGCGCGAGCGCGAGGTGGCGATCCTGACCTGCCGGGGCCTCACCTCCAAGGAGGTCGGGCTGGAGCTTGGGCTGAGCCACCGCACCGTCGAGGTCTACCGCGCCCGCCTGCTGGAGAAGTTCGGCGCGCGCAAGCTGGCCGAGCTGGTGGCCAAGCTGTCGGGGATGCCGCTCTGACCACGGGGGCAGCCGGGGGGTGCCGCCGGGGAAATGGCCGCTTTTCTCAGGCCACGTCCTGCCCTATAAGCGGCGGAAACCATTGCGACGGGCGCGGGCCACGCGCACCATCGCCGTTACCGAGGACGCAAATGTCGAACAAAACGCATGAATCGGACGTTGCCTTCATCCGGGCGCTCGCGGAGCTTCTCACCGAGAACGACCTCACCGAGCTGGCGGTCAAGCGCGAATACGGACAGGACGATACGCTCAACGTGCGGGTAAGCCGCCGGGGCGAGACCGTCACGACGCAGGTGAACAGCGCGCCCCCCGCGCCAGCCGCCGCAGCCCCGGCACCCGCCGCGCCCGCCGCCGCCGAGGCCGCCGCGCCGGTCGAGGACCCCGCGAGCCACCCCGGTGCCGTGACCTCGCCGATGGTCGGCACCGTCTACATGCAGGCCGAGCCGGGCGCGCCCTCCTTCGTCAGCGTGGGCCAGCAGGTCGAGGAGGGCGACACGCTCCTGATCATCGAGGCGATGAAGACGATGAACCACATCCCCGCGCCGCGCGCGGGCACCGTCCGGCGCATCCTGATCGAGGATGGCGCCGCCGTCGAATACGGCGCCCCGCTGATGATCATCGAGTGAGGCGGGCATGTTCGACAAGATCCTAGTGGCCAACCGCGGCGAGATCGCGCTCCGCGTGATCCGCGCGGCGCGGGAAATGGGCATCCGCTCGGTCGCTGTCCATTCCACCGCGGACGCCGACGCGATGCATGTGCGCATGGCCGACGAGACCGTGTGCATCGGCCCGCCCGCCTCGTCCGAGAGCTACCTGTCGATCCCCGCGATCATCGCCGCCTGCGAGGTGACCGGCGCGCAGGCGGTGCATCCGGGCTACGGGTTCCTGTCCGAGAACGCCAATTTCGTGCAGATCGTCGAGGATCATGACCTCACGTTCATCGGCCCCTCGGCCGAGCATATCCGCATCATGGGCGACAAGATCACCGCCAAGGACACGATGAAGGCGCTTGGCGTGCCGTGCGTGCCCGGCTCGGAAGGCGGCATCGCCGATGTCGCGGCGGCCAGGGCGCTGTGCGACGGGATCGGCTATCCGGTGATCGTCAAGGCAACGGCGGGCGGCGGCGGCCGTGGCATGAAGGTGGCGCGCGACGCGGGCGAGCTCGAACGCGCCTTTCTCACCGCGCGGTCCGAGGCCAAGGCCGCGTTCGGCAACGACGAGGTGTATATCGAGAAATACCTCACCACGCCGCGCCATATCGAGATCCAGGTGTTCGGCGACGGCAAGGGCCGCGCGGTGCATCTGGGCGAGCGCGACTGCTCGCTCCAGCGCCGTCACCAGAAGGTGCTGGAAGAGGCCCCCGGCCCCTGCATCACCGACGAAGAGCGCGCGCGTATCGGCAAGATCTGCGCCGAGGCCTGCGCCAATATCGACTATCGCGGTGCCGGCACCATCGAGTTCCTGTATGAAAACGGCGAGTTCTTCTTCATCGAGATGAACACCCGCCTGCAGGTCGAACACCCGGTGACCGAGGCGATCTTCGGCATCGATCTGGTGCGCGAGCAGATCCGCGTGGCCGAGGGGCTGCCGATGTCCTTCACGCAGGAGGATCTCAAGATCAACGGCCACGCCATCGAGGTGCGCATCACCGCCGAGAAGCTGCCCGATTTCGCGCCGCGCCCGGGCACGATCACGCAGTTTCACGCACCCGGGGGCCTTGGCGTGCGGATGGATTCCGCGCTCTATGACGGCTACCGCATCCCGCCCTATTACGACAGCCTGATCGCCAAGCTGATCGTTCATGGCGACGACCGCGACACCGCGCTGCGCCGCCTCAACCGCGCCCTCGGCGAATTGATCGTGGACGGGGTGGACACCACGGTACCGCTGTTTCACGCGCTGCTGCAGGAGGAGGATATCCGCTCCGGCAGCTACAACATCCACTGGCTCGAACACTGGCTCGAGACCAACCTGCGGGCGTGATGCCCGCCTTTCTGCCCCCGGACGTCTTGTTGCGCGCCTACGCGGCAGGCGTGTTCCCGATGTCCGAGCATCGCCATGACGCAGAGGTGTTCTGGGTCGATCCGCCGCGGCGGGGCGTGCTGCCGCTCGACGGGTTTCACCTGTCGCGGTCGCTGGCGCGCCGGATGCGGCGGGGGGGATATGCCGTCAGCCTGAATGCCGATTTCGCAGGCGTGGTGGATGCCTGCGCCGACCGGCCCGAGACGTGGATCAGCGCCCCCATCCGCAAGGCATATCTTGAGTTGCACGCGCGCGGGCACGCCCATTCGCTGGAGGTGTGGGAGACGGGGGCGCTCGCCGGCGGCGTCTATGGCGTCACGCTGGGGCGCGCGTTCTTTGGCGAGAGCATGGTCTCGCGCCGCACCGATGGCTCGAAACGGGCGCTGGCGCATCTGGTCGATCACCTGCGGCGCTGCGGCTTCATCCTGTTCGACACGCAGTTCATCACCGACCATCTCGCACGGCTGGGGGCCGTCGAGATACCGCGCGCCGCCTATCGCGCGCGGCTCTCGGAGGCGCTGGAGCGGGAGGCCGATATCGCGTCGCTGCCGCTCGGGCGCGACCCGGCTCAGGTGGTGCAGCGGATCACCCAGACGTCGTAGCGCGGGTGTTCCAGCGCGTTGAGCGCCGGCGACGAGGCCAGCATCCAGCCGTCGAACCACAGCTTGCCGCTCCCGGTCCCGCGGATGATGACATGGGCATAGGCATCGCCCGCCGGGTTGCCCTCCGGGTAGCGGCACTCGATCAGTTCAACCGTCAGCGCGCCGATCTGCCCGCTCTCGCCATTGGCGAGGTCGAGGTCGCGCAATTCGGTGGTGATCTTGTCGAGCCCGCGCAGCACCGCACCGTCACCGGGGGCCGCATCCTCCTGCGCGACCGCGCCCTGTGCGCAGGCGATCAGCAGGCACGCCGCCGCGGCACGGATCATTGCGCCGCCCCGTCCTCGTTGCCGGAGACGAATTTCATCAGCAGCGAAACGAGGCTGACCGACCCCTGCGTGAATTCGATTTCGTCGCCGGGCTCGAAGTAGAAGGGCGATCCGCCGGGCATGATCTCGACATAATTGCCGCCCAGCAACCCCTCCGAAGAGATCGCCACGGCGCTGTCATCGGGCACCTCGATATCATCGCTGACGGTAAAGATCGCCTTGGCGCGATAGGTCTCGGGATCGAGACGCAGCCCGATCACGCGCCCCACCTTGACGCCGGCGAGGCGCACATCGGTGCCAACGTTGACCCCGTCGGCGCTGCGAAAGCTGGCGTTGAGCCTGTATTCCCCGCCTGCGGTGGCGATCCCGGTGGTCTTGCCGGCATAGGCGGCAAAGCCCAGCGCCACGGCCAGGACCAGCGCGCCCACGAGGACCTCGGTCTTGTTCTCGGACATGGTCTCGCGCCCCTATTCCGGCGTCCAGGCCTCATAATCTCGCCGTTCGACCGGCTCGGGGCGGCGAATCGATCCGGCGGGCGCATAGGCCAGCGGCGTGCCGGTCAGGTTCTCCTGATGCGGCTTTTCCCACGGTTTGCGCGGCAGCGGCGCATCGCTCGGCGGCTCGGCATAGGTGTGGTGCAGCCAGCCGTGCCAGTTCGGGCTGATGCGGCTGGCCTCGGCCTCGCCGTTGAAGATCACCCAGCGCTTCTTGCCGTCGCGCGAGCGGTAAAAGAGGTTGCCCTCCGCATCCTCGCCCACCTTCACGCCGTGGCGCCAAGTGTAGATCTGGGTGTTGAGCGTCTGCCCGTTCCACCACGTCACGGCGCGCAACAACGTGTCGAGAATTCCCATCAGACCCTCCGGCTCATTCCTCGTCCGATATGGCGGATTTGGAGGCCAACGTCCAGTGCCGCGTGCGGCGGCGGTGCGGAACGGACAGGCAAGCGGAATGGACCGCCCGAACCCGCCGTTTCAGCCATCGGCCAGGTCGCCACGCGGGTCCGGCAAGATGCCAACGCCCGCAACCGCCCCGCGCATACCGGCCCCGGAACGCTCCGCGCCGCGCGACGTGTCAGCCCGCACTCGCGCCTTCCTTCTTCTTGCCCTTGGTCTCGGCATAGATGACCAGCGGGGCGGCGTCGGATGTGACCGCCTCTTCGTTGACCACCACCTCCTCGACATTCTCGAGGCTGGGCAGGTCGAACATCGTGTCGAGCAGGATATCCTCGAGGATCGAGCGCAGCCCCCGCGCCCCGGTCTTGCGGGCGATGGCGCGCTTGGCGATCGCCTTGAGCGCGTCATCGGTAAAGGTCAGCGTCGCGTTCTCAAGCTCGAACAGCCGCTGATACTGCTTGACCAGCGCGTTTTTGGGCTCGGTCAGGATGGTGACGAGCGCGTCCTCGTCGAGATCCTCCAGCGTCGCCAGCACCGGCAGACGGCCGACGAATTCCGGGATCAGCCCGAATTTCAGCAAATCCTCGGGCTCCAGCGACGTGAGCACCTCGCCGATACCGCGCTCCTCCTCGTCGCGCACATCGGCACCAAAGCCCATGGCGCTGCCCTTGCCACGCTGCGAGATGATCTTGTCGAGCCCGGCGAACGCCCCGCCGCAGATGAACAGGATGTTGGTGGTGTCCACCTGCAGGAATTCCTGCTGCGGATGCTTGCGCCCGCCCTGCGGCGGCACGCTCGCCACGGTGCCCTCCATCAGCTTCAAAAGCGCCTGCTGCACACCCTCGCCACTGACATCGCGGGTGATCGACGGGTTTTCCGACTTGCGGGTGATCTTGTCGACCTCGTCGATATAGACGATGCCGCGCTGCGCGCGCTCGACATTGTATTCGCTGGACTGCAACAGCTTGAGGATGATGTTCTCGACATCCTCGCCGACATAGCCCGCCTCGGTCAGCGTGGTCGCGTCCGCCATGGTGAACGGCACGTCGAGAATGCGCGCCAGCGTTTGCGCCAGCAGCGTCTTGCCACAGCCGGTGGGGCCGATCAGCAGGATGTTCGACTTGTTGAGCTCGATATCGCTCTTGCCGGAATTGTTGAGCCGCTTGTAGTGGTTGTGCACCGCCACCGAGAGCACCCGCTTGGCCATCGCCTGCCCGATCACGTAATCGTCGAGCACCTTGGCAATGTCGTGCGGCGTCGGCACCCCGTCGGTCGCCTTGAGCCCGGCGCTCTTGGTCTCCTCGCGGATGATGTCCATGCACAGTTCCACGCATTCATCGCAGATGAACACGGTCGGCCCCGCGATCAGCTTTCGCACCTCGTGCTGGCTCTTGCCGCAAAAGCTGCAATAGAGCGTGTTCTTGCTGTCGCCGGAATTGTTCGCCATGGCTTCCCTTTCAGCGCCGCCGGGCGGGCGGCATGCGCGTCGTCTCGTCTCTTGCGTGCCGCCAGCTTAAGTCAGGGCGGAAAGCACCACAATGCGAATTTCGCGACCGCCCGCGCACGCGCGGTCACCATCTCTTCATCGCCTCATTCGGCGTCATCGCCGTCGCCGGGCTTGACCCGGCTGGTCACGATCTCGTCGATCAGGCCCCAGTCCTTCGCCTCCTCGGGCGACATGAAATTGTCGCGCTCCAGCGCCGCTTCGACGGTCCCGATCTCCTGCCCGGTATGGCGCACATAGATCTCGTTGAGCCGGTCCTTGAGCTTCTGCGTCTCCTTGGCGTGGATCATGATATCGGTGGCCTGCCCCTGATAGCCGCCCGAGGGCTGGTGCACCATGATCCGGCTGTTGGGCAGCGAGAACCGCATCCCCGGCGCCCCCGCCGTGAGCAGCAGCGACCCCATGCTCGCCGCCTGCCCGATCACCAGCGTGCTGACCTTGGGCTTGATGTACTGGATCGTGTCGTAGATCGACAGCCCGGAGGTCACGACGCCGCCGGGGCTGTTGATATACATGCTGATTTCCTTCGACGGGTTCTCCGCCTCGAGATGCAGGAGCTGCGCCACGATCAGGCTCGACATGCCGTCATGCACCGGCCCGCTGACGAAGATGATGCGCTCCTTCAGAAGCCGCGAGAAGATGTCGTAGGCGCGCTCGCCCCGGCTGGTCTGTTCGACCACCATCGGCACCAGCGTGTTCATGTAAGTCTCGAAAGGGTCGTTCATCCTGTCCCGCCTGCTGTTGCGGCCCGGCCGTCCTGCCCGGACCAATAGGTTTCGCCGATCGTGACCGACGGCGTGCTAACGGAGTCTTAGTTGCGCGCCCCACCCCCTGCAAGGGCAGGCGCGCGATTCGAGGGCATGTTGCACGAAAGCCCGCGGGGCACGCCGGTCGCACCCGCCGCGTCCGCGGGTTTCGCAATTGCCGCGCACGCGGATTCGCCATAGATTACCCGGGAAGGAGCCGCCACCGATGCTCAGAATGGACCCCGGCAGCGCCGACATGGCGCAAATGCAGCGAAACGCCGCCGACGCGGCGGACTTCCTGCGCGCGCTCGGCCACGAGGGCCGGCTGATGATCCTGTGTCACCTCGTCACGGGCGAGAAATCCGTGTCGGAACTCGAGGCATTGCTCGGCGCGCGGCAGGCGGCGGTGTCGCAACAACTCGCCCGGCTGCGCCAGGAGGGGCTTGTGCGCGCACGACGCGACGGCAAGGCCATCTATTACAGCCTTGCCGACGCGCGGGCCGAGCGGCTGCTCGGCGTTCTCTACGAAATGTTCTGCGCCCCCGGCGCGCAGGGGCGCGAGAGCTAGGGCATGTTGCTCAAGAGTGGGAACCGGTTTTGAGCTCCTCGAACATGCGAAATCAAGGAGTTGGAGCGTGCCGCGTGACTGCGGATGAACGCGGCACACTCTAGACCGGCTCAGGCCGCCGCCACCGTCTTGTCCACGGCATAGGGCGCAAAGGCGTCGTCCACATCGGTGTGGTTGACGTGGTTGGCATAGTTGCTGACCGTCTTCACGGCCATCGCGAGGATGATCTCCAGAACGTGAATGTCCGAATAGCCTGCGGCCTTGAACGCCTCGGCCTGCGCCTTCGTCGGCAGCCCGCGCGTCTCCCACATGTGATGGGTGAACCTGCGCAGCGCCTCCAGCTTGTCATCGTCGAGCGGCTTGCCGTCGCGCAGCGCCTGCGTGTGCGCCTCGCCGAGCTTGGAGACGTTCACCGCCAGCATCGAATGCGCCGCCGTGCAATAGTCGCAGCCATTGGCCAGCGAGATGGTGAGGAACACGACCTCCTGCTCCGGCGGGGTGAAATTGCCCTGCTCGCGGAAATGCGCATAGCCGTGCAGATAGGTGCTCAGCAGCCCCGGATTGATCGCCATGCCGCGATACATGTTGGGCACGAATCCCAGCTTGGCGCGCGCGCCCTCCAGCAATTCCTTCGCCAGGCCCCCGGCCTGATCGTCGCTCACAGGGGCGGTGGTGATCTTGAATTCGGCAGTCATGTGACCCTCCTTTGATTACGGTCGCAGCATAGCTAATCAGCGACCGCGCGCCATGTAACCGGCCCGGCGGTCACCAGATCGTGAGGCCGGTGTTCTGGCGCAGACATACCTGTGCGGGAATGCGCGGCCGCACCGGCGCTGCGCGCTCCCGGGCTTCTTCCTGGGTCAAATACTCCGGGGGTGTGGGGGCAGCGCCCCCACCCGGGACGGCCGCGGCTCAGACCTTTTCCTGCGTGTGCCGCCGCAATTCCGCCCGCGCCACCTGCCGCCGGTGCACCGCGTCCGGCCCGTCGGCCAGGCGCAGCGTGCGCAGATGCGTCCACATCGCCGACAGCGGCACATCCTGGCTGATGCCCTGCGCGCCGAACATCTGCACCGCCTCGTCGACGACCTTCAGCGCCACGCGCGGCGCCACCACCTTGATCTGGTGAATCCATGGTGCTGCGGCGCGCGCATCGCCCTGATCCATCATCCACGCGGCCTTGAGGCACAACAGCCGCGCCTGCTCGATCTCCATCCGGCACTCGGCGATGATGTCGTGATTCGCGCCCAGTTGCGCCAACGGCTTGCCGAACGCCTCGCGCGACAGGCTGCGGCGGCACATCATTTCCAGCGCCGCCTCGGCCATGCCGATGGCGCGCATGCAGTGATGGATGCGCCCCGGCCCCAGCCGGCCCTGCGCGATCTCGAAGCCGCGCCCCTCGCCCAGCAGGATGTTTTCCGCCGGCACCCGCACGCCTGAGAACCGGATGTGCATGTGCCCGTGCGGCGCGTCGTCATGGCCGTAGACCTGCATCGCGCGCAGCACCTCGATACCGGGGCTGTCGGCGGGCACCACGATCATCGAATGGCGCTGATGCTTCGGCAGGTCGTCGCCGCCGGTGCGTACCATCACGATATAGACGGCACAGCGTGGATCGCCCGCGCCCGTGGCCCACCACTTCTCGCCGTCGAGCACGTATTCGTCGCCCTCGCGCACGCAGGACATGGCGATGTTGGTCGCGTCAGAGCTTGCCACCTCCGGCTCGGTCATCAGGTAGGCCGAGCGGATCTCGCCCGCCATCAGCGGTTTCAGCCACCGCGCCTGCATGTCGGCGCTGCCATAGCGGTGAAACACCTCCATGTTGCCGGTGTCGGGCGCGTTGCAATTGAACACCTCCGGCGCCAGCGGGCTGCGGCCCATGATCTCGGCAAACCAGGCATAGTCCACGGTCCGCAGCCCGGCCCCGCCGTCTTCGGTCAGCCACAGGTTCCACAGCCCCTCGGCCCGCGCCCGCGCCTTCAGACCTTCGAGGATCTCCACCTGCCGCGGGCTCAGCGCCCAGCGGTCGCCACGCGCCACCTCGGCGTGAAACTCCGCCTCGCTAGGGGCGATCTCGTCGCGCACCATCGCCGCCACCTGTTCGAGACGCCCCTGCAACTCGGGCCGCAAACCCAGATCCATCCCGCTCTCCCCTGTCGCCAGATCCTGCCCGGCAGACTGCGCGCCAACGCGCACGGGTTACAAGCCCCGAATCGATCCGCTCATCCCCCGGTGGCCGAGGCCGCCAGCGCATCGCGGTCGATGCGGTAATGCCTGTAGAGATCGCCGATGGTGCCGGTCTGCCCGAAATGCTCCACCCCGTGGGAAATCACCCGGTGCCCGGCCACCGCCCCCAGCCAGGCCAGCGTCGCCGGGTGACCGTCGATCGCCGTCACCAGCGTGCAGTGCCGCGGCAACGGGGCCAGCAGCCGCTCGGCATGGCTCACCGCGTCCGCGTTGCCGCGGGCGCGCTCGCGCTGCGCCGCCGTCCAGCCCGCGTTGAGCCGGTCCGCCGAGGTCACTGCCAGCACGCCGACGTCGCGCCGCGTGCCGCCCGCCAGCCCCGCCGCCGCGATGGCCTCGTCGGCCACCGCGCCCTGATAGGCGATCACCACCTCGCAATTCGGCCCCGGCGGCCGCAGCCAGTAGGCCCCGTCGATGGCGCCCTGCCGGAATGCGTCATCGGCGCGCTTGCCCGGCTGTTCCAGCGGCTTGGTGCTCAGCCGCAGGTAGACCGAGCCGCCGGTCTCGTCGCGCAGCCATGTGCGCTCGTCCACGCCGCCTCCCCTGTCGCCCTCGCCATCGCGCTGCAAATAGTCGAACGCCCATTCCAGGATCACCGCCAGCTCGTCGGCAAATGCGGGCTCGAAGCTCGCCAGCCCGTCCTGCGCCATGCCCGTCAGGGGCGTGCCCACCGATTGATGCGCGCCGCCCTCGGGGGCCAGCGTCACCCCCGATGGCGTGCCCGCCACGATGAACCGCGCATCCTGGTAGCAGGCGTAATTGAGCGCATCGAGCCCGCGATGCACGAACGGATCATAGACCGTGCCGATGGGGATCAGCCGCCGGCCCCACAGGCTGTGCGCCAGCCCCGCCGCCCCCAGGAGCAGAAAGAGGTTCATCTCCGCGATACCCAGCTCAAGGTGCTGCCCCTCGGGCGAGAAATTCCACTTCGCGGTCGAGGGGATGCGATGCTCGATAAAGGCATCGCGCTGCTCGGTCCGCGAAAACAGCTTGCGCCGGTTGACCCACGGCCCCAGCCCGGTGGTGCCGGTCACGTCCGGCGAGGTGGTCAGGATGCGCGCCGCCAGCGCGCTGTCGCCCCGCGCCAGCCCGTCGAGCATCTTGCCGAACGCCATCTGCGTCGAGATTTCGCGGTCCGTCACCGCCGCGACGGCGGGCACCGCCAGCCGGTCGTCGCCGTACCGCCGCGCGCCCCCGGCAAAGAACGGCACAGCGTCGAGATAGGCGCGCAGGCTGTCCGCATCCCCGACCCCGGCAAGCGGCTCCCATTCCTGCCCCTCGGGGATGCCCATATGCGTCTGCCATTCGGCCATCTGCGCGCGGGTCATCAGCCCGCCATGGTTATCCTTGTGGCCCGCGATGGGTGTGCCCCAGCCCTTGATCGTGTAGGCGAGGAAACAGGTCGGGCGGTCGTGGTCGATGCCCGCGAAAGTCTCCGCCATGGTCGCCACGCAATTGCCGCCGAGGTTCTCCATCAGGTCGGCCAGTTCGCGATCGCTCCGCCGCTCGATGAGCGCGGTCACCTCGCCCTGATCGCCGAGGTCGTCCATCAGCCGCTGCCGCCAGACCGCGCCGCCCATATAGGTCAGCGCCGAATACTCCGCGTTGGGGCAGGCGTCGATCCAGTCGCGCAGCGCAGCACCCCCCGGCTCGGCAAAGGCCGCCCGTTGCAGCGCGCCGTATTTCACCCGCACCACATCCCAGCCGAAGGCGTCGAAAATCTTCTCGATCCGCTCGAACAGACGCTCGCGCACGATCCCGTCCAGCGATTGGCGGTTGTAGTCGATGATCCACCAGCAATTGCGCAGATCGTTTTTCCAGCCCTCCTGCAACGCCTCGTAGACATTGCCCTCGTCCAGCTCCGCATCGCCCACCAGCGCCACCATGCGCCCCAGCGGCACATCGGCACCCCAGTCCTTGGCGGCGATGTAGTCCTGCACCAGCGCGGCAAAACTCGTGATCGCCACGCCCAGACCCACCGACCCGGTAGAGAAATCGACGTCGTCCACGTCCTTGGTGCGGCTTGGATAGCTCTGCACGCCGCCATAGCCACGAAACGCCTCCATCCGCGCGCGGTCGAGATTGCCCATCAGGTATTGCATCGCGTGAAACACCGGCGAGGCGTGCGGCTTCACGGCCACCCGGTCCTCGGGACGCAGCGCCGAGAAATAGAGCGCCGTCATGATCGACACCATCGACGCCGAACTCGCCTGATGCCCGCCGGTCTTGATCCCGTCCACCTTGGGCCGGACGTGGTTGGCGTGGTGGATCATCCAGTGCGACAGCCACAGCAGCCGCTGCTCGATGGTCCTGAGGTGGTTATCGGTCTCTCTATCGGTCATGGCGCGCCCCATCGCTCTGTTTTCACTGATCCGCGAACGGAATCGGCGTGATCCGCGCCGGCACCGTGCCATCCTCCAGCACGGCCGTCAGCCCCTCGGCTCCCGCCGCCAGATCGGCCCGCACAATCCCGACACCGATGGTCCGCCCAAAGCGCCGGGAAAAGGCGAACTCGCACACCCGACCGACGGTCTCACGCCCCATCGCCAGCGGCACCGGGTGGCCCGGCGGCACCGGGCGGCCATCGAGGATCAGCCCCACACGCCGGCGCGCCGGGCCCTGCGCCGCGATCCGCTCCAATGCGGCGCGACCGACGAAATCGTGCCCCGCCCCGAGATCGACCAGCGCACCCAGCCCCATCTCGAACGGGTCCGCCCGCGCACCCTGCCAGCGCATGTCGGCCCCGTAGGAAATCAGCCCGCTTTCCAGCCGCTCGATATCGTTGGGCGCCCCGGGGCCGATCCCGTAGGGCGCGCCCGCCTCGGCCACCATCTCCCACAGCTCGCCACCGCGCGCGCCGTCCCTGAGATACAGCTCGAACCCGCCCTGCTTGGACCAGCCCGACCGCGCGAGGATCAGCGGGATGCCGCGCAACACGGTTTCCTCAAAGCCGAAATACCGCATGTCCCGCACCCGCGAACCAAACAGCGCCTCGGCCACCAACACCGCCTTCGGCCCCTGGATCGCCAGCGGCGACACGTCCGGCTCACTCACCGCCACGTCCCAGCGTCGCTCGCGCCCGATGGCCGCCGCCCACAGGTGGATGTCGCTGTCGGCGACCGACAGCCAATACCGGTCCTCGGCCAGCTTCAGCAGCACCGGGTCGTTGATCAGCCACCCCTCGTGATCGCAGAGCGGCACGTAACGGCCCTGCCCGATCCGCGTCGCGGTCAGGTCGCGCGGCGTCAGGTACTGCGCCAGCCGCCCGGCATCCGGCCCGGTCAGCTCCACCTGCCGCTGCGCCGCCACGTCCCACATCGCCACCCCGGTCATCAGCCGGTCATACTCGACCTCGGGATCACCGAAATGGCCGGGGATCAGCATGTGATTGTAGACCGAGAACCCCCGCACCCCGCTTCGAACGGTGGCATCGAAGAACGGCGATTTGCGCAGGTTCGGGCCGATGGAAATCTGGAATGGCATCAGCGTGCTTTCGTGCAGGACATATCAGGCGGTGTCGCGGAGCACGGTACGGCTCAGCGCCCCGTCCAGATCGTCGAGGATATCGGCGACATCCTCAAGCCCGACCGACAGCCGGATCAGCCCGTCGCCGATTCCGTGCGCGGCGCGCTCCTCGGGGCTGTAGGTCGAATGCGTCATCGACGCCGGATGCTGGATCAGCGTCTCGGCATCGCCCAGCGACACGGCGCGCGCGATCATCCGCAACCCGTTCATCATCCGCCGCCCGGCCTCCAGCCCGCCCTTCAGTTCGAAGGCGATCATCGCGCCGGGCAGCGCCATCTGCCGGCAGGCCAGCGCGTGTTGGCCAAAGCTCTCCAGCCCCGGATACTGCACGGCCGCCACCTCCGGGTGCCCCTCCAGCCACGCGGCCACCGTCTGCGCGCTTGCGCAATGCCGCTCCATTCTCAGGCTCAGCGTCTTGAGCCCGCGCATCACCAGCATCGCGTTGAACGGGGCCATCACCGCGCCGGTCATGTCCTTCATGCCCACCAGCCGGATCTCGCCTATCGCCTCGGCACGGCCCACGACCAGCCCCGCCACCAGGTCACCATGCCCGCCCAGGTACTTGGTCGCCGAATGCACCACCAGATCGGCCCCCAGCGCGATGGGGCGCGTCAGGTAAGGGGTGGCATAGGTGTTGTCCACCACCACCTGCGCGCCGTGCCCGTGGGCGATGGCCGCCACCGCCTCGATATCCACCAGCCGCATGTTGGGGTTGGCGGGCGTCTCGAAATAGACCACGCGGGTGCGATCCGACATCGCCGCGCGCAGGGTCTCGGGCTCGGTCATGTCCACGTGGGTCACCGTGATGCCGAACTTGCGCAGCCCGTGATGCATGAACGCAAACGTGCAGCCATAGAGCGTCTCGTCCACGATCACCTCGTCGCCGGGCGCCAGCAGCGTCCACAGCACGGCGGTGATCGCGCCCATCCCCGAGGCCAGCGCCAGCCCCGCCTCGGCCCCCTCGAGCGACGCCGCGCGACGCTCCAGCAGGTCGAGCGTGGGGTTCGAGATGCGGCTGTAGACGTGGCCCGCGCGCTCGCCGGCGAATATCTCGCCCCCCGCCTCTGCCGTGTCGAAGGCAAAGGTCGATGTCAGGTGCAGCGGCGGCGTCAGCGCGCCCTCGTGGTCGAGCGGGTCATAGCCGAGATGGATGGCGCGAGTGGCGAAACCTTGGGAATTGCTCATGTCTGATCTCCTGTTTTGTGGCAGGATATCGCAAAACATCCGCGCATATATTGCGCTTTTGACCCTGATGAGCCATCATTTTGGCATTACCTGCCAGAAAGAGGCTCCAGAATGGACGACAAGGACCGCCAGATCATCCGGGCCCTGCAACGCGACGGGCGCATGTCGAACCAGGACCTCGCGGCGCAAGTCCACCTTTCGCCCTCGCCCTGCCTGCGCCGGGTGCGCAACCTCGAAAAGGCGGGGGTGATCCGCGGTTACGCCGCGCGGGTGGACGCGCGTGCCTACGGGCTGCCGATCACCGCCTTCGTGCGCATCCGGTTGGAGCGGCACGACGAGACCACGGTACAGACCTTCGAGCGCGCCGTGGCGGGGATGGAAGAGGTGCTCGAATGCCACGTCATGACCGGGCAGACCGATTACCAGCTTCGCGTCGCGACAGCCTCGCTCGACGCCTACGAGGCGTTCATCCGCGCCCGGCTCCAGCGGATCGGCGGCATCGGCTCGATCGACACCAGCTTCGCCTACGGTGTCGTCAAGGACAGCCCGGTGTTCCCGGCGGGCTGAGGAACGCCGCCGCCCGCCCCCGTGTCATCCGCGCGGCACACCGCCACGCCGGCCGGATCTGTCCTGACGGGAGCGATTGGCGCGGTCCCCGACGACAACGATCCATGCCGTCGCCGTCGCTGCGCCAACGGCGGGCCATCGCCCGGACGGTGGTGGCCAAGCGCGTATCGCGCGGGCGGGCGATCGACCGGATTGGCCTGTTCCCGCCATTCGCCTCCCTGGCCCCGGCGCGGAATCAAGGCCGAAGGCCGCCGCCCCCTCCGCGACAACTCCCCCCACAGGCGGCACCGTCCGCACACCTGCGCCCGGATCGCGGTCCTCGCACCCGGGCGCGCCAGAGCCAGACCGGACGCGTATCGTCAGGGGGCCAACACCAGGTCTTTCGTCTCGAGAGAGCGGAAAATCTCTTTCTGTCCGACCACGGATTGACCCTCGACCGGACCCGGCAATCTGATGGCGCAGACGTCGCCACGCTTGCAAGGTGCTTTGGGAGATGTGCGGCTCACGGGTCATCCTTCCCCTTGCAGTGGGGAGAGTAAGCCCTTGATTTTATTAGGATTTGGTGCGGTCGAGAAGACTCGAACTTCCACGGGTGTTACCCCACAGCGACCTCAACGCTGCGCGTCTACCAATTCCGCCACGACCGCACGTGCCTGGTAGGCTGCGGGGCGTATACGCAATGCGCAAATGGTTGTGAAGGGGCAAATCGCATCGCCCCTCCGGTTTTTGCGCCCCGCACCAAAGACCCGCGCCGTCGGGCGTCAGTCCACGTCGAAGGTGGGCAGCGTCGAGGCGGGCTGCACGTCGCCGCCCTGCACGCCCGCCCCGAACACGGCCTTGCGCAGCAGCGCGTTGCGCCCCGAATCGCCGGGGGCAAAGACCGGCTCGGCGCCGTTCTCCACCGCCTCGACCGCCGCGGCGAACCACTCCTTGGCCAGTTCGGGGCGGCGCGCGGTGCCGAAGCCCTCGTTGAGGTGATGGCCCATCAGCTCGGAATAGGCGTCCTCGCCCAGCGCCGCCAGAAGCAGGCCGGACCCGAGCGCCACGTTCATGTTGTCGATGCGATACCCCACCGACAGGCAGATACGCGCCGTCCCGCCAAGCTGCGCGGGCGATTGCCCGGTCTCGCGCACGAATCCGCGCACCCCGTCGAGCACCTTTTGCCGGCCGTCGAGCGACAGCGCCGCGACGTGCTCGCGCATCGCCGGGCCAAAAGCGCGGCACTGCTCCTCGAGTTTTTCGGGCGAGATCCCCTTGAGCGAGGCGGCCATGCTCTCGCCCTCGGCGATGGCATAGGTCCGCGCGATGCAGAACTGCTCGTTGAGCGCGAACCGCGCGTCCTGCATCGAGGCGGCGGTGACAAAGCCGCCGTTCGAGCTGGTCACGAGGCTGACCTGGTTGCAATGCGACGCCAGCGACGGGCCGTCCCCGCCCGAGGCCATCAGGTTGGGCAGCGCCGAGCCGCCCGAGGCCGACGCCGATGCCGATTGCGTCTGCCCCTGCGTCTGCTGTTGTGAAGCCGAGGCCGTCGTCCCGCCCTGCCCCTGTCCCTGCTGGCGCTGGATACCCAGCGCCTCGTCACGATAGGCATGCAAAAGGCCGCGCGTGCCCTGCCCGCGCTGCGCGACGAGCTGCGCGGTGGCCGCACCGCCCGACTGCGCCCGGTAATAGGACGAGATCAGGAACTGACGCTCGTAATCCTGCAGGTGCCCCGTGGCGGGATAGCCCATATGCGCCTGGAACTGCGCCACCGCGTTGCGCGTGTTGCGCCCGCGGATGCCGTCCGGCGTGCCCGCCGGAAAGCCGAAATAGTTGAGCGCGGTCTGATTTTCGCGGACCTGCTGGCTGGAGACGGAGGGCGCGCGATACACCCGTCTTGTCGTCGTCGACCGCTTGCGCTCGCGCGCCTTGGCGCTCTCGTTGACGATGATGCCGCTCACCGCGCCGCCGACCAGCCCGCCGACCAGCCCGTCGGCGAAATCCGCCGCCGCCCGCGTCCCGGGCACGACCGCGACGCTCGCCATCAGCGCCGCCATGACAAATGCCTTTGAACCCATCTCGCATCTCCCTCATACAGGTGTCTCGATACTTCCACGATAATAGCACAACTCTCGCCGCTCGGGCTGCCCGAGTCACGCCTGGATATGCGTTTTCCCCCGCGCGCAGGGACAAAACACCCACATGCGGCAGGATTTTCGCCCGCCGCGGGGCCCGTCGCGGCCCCGTCAGGGGGCCGCGCGAATCAGGCCCGCGCACCGCGCCCGCGCCGCCACCGCCGGATCAGCACGAGCCCCGCCGCCGCCAGAAACGCGACCACGGCAAACCCGGCCCAGCCGGTCCCGTCCATCACCATCCGGTGCGCGATGCGCCCCGGCGCGAGGGTGAACATCCCCGCCACCGCCAGCGCCAGGCTCAGTTGCGTCATCGACGCGCGATGCCCGCGCACATCCCCCCGGATCGCCGCCCGCACGCCGACGACCAGCCCCGCCAGCGTCGCCACCGACAGCGCGTGGATCGGGCTGAACGGGCCGACCACGCCGAACTCGGTGATGGCGAAGGAACTGAGCGCCGCCACCGCCATGCCCAGCACCCAGGCATAGCCCGCCACCCGGTGCAGCCGGTCGCGCCGCCGCCGCCACAACGCGACCGGGGTCAACACCACGGCCAGCATGGCCGCCGCCACATGCACCTGTATCGCCGGCGGCGCGTTGAAAAGCGGATCGAAACTTGTCATGTCACACCTCGTGTCGGTTGCCTGTCTCGGGTCTGGCACGGGGCTGACATGACAGGCCGCGCCGGGGCGAGGGCCGATGCGCGAAACCGGGGGAGAGATGCGTGAACCAAAGGCTGCTGCACTCCGCGAAGCGTGAACTGCAGGCGATTCTCGCCAGCCGCCCGACGCTGGTCGCCCTCCTCGCGGCGGGGGTGGTGGCGGGGCTCGCAGGGCCGTTCGGCACGGTGGATATCCTGCCGCTCCTGCCAAGGCTGGCCTACTGGCTGGTGGTCTGCGCGCTGACCTACGTGACCGGCGCGGTGCTGGTGAGCCTCGCCCTCGCGCGGATGACGTCGCGCGGCTGGTCGCGCTGGACGGCGGCGGTCGCGGCGGCGATCCCCGCCGGGCTGGCGATCGCCGCGCTGGTCTCGCTGGTCAACCTCGTCGTCTTTGGCCCGCCCGTGCCCGCCGATCTCGCCGCCCTCGCCCTCAACGGCACCGCCATCGCGCTGGTCATCACCCTCGCGCAGATGCTCGCGCGCGGGGCCGACACACCCGCCGCGCCGGACACGCCCGCCCCGCCGCCGATCCTTTCCCGGCTGCCGCTCGACCGGCGCGGGGCGCTGGTCGCGCTCTCGGTGCAGGATCACTATACCGAGGTCGCCACCACCGGCGGCCGCGCCCTTGTGCTGATGCGCCTCGGCGACGCCATCGCCGAGACCGCCCCCACCCCCGGCATACAGGTCCACCGCTCGCACTGGATCGCCACCGATCAGGTGCGCGCGGCCCGCCGCGAGGGCGCGCGTGCGGTCTTGACGATGTCGGACGGACAGGACATTCCGGTAAGCCGGTCGCGCGTGGCGGCTGTCAGGGAGGCCGGGCTCCTGCCCGGACAGGCACATGGTTGAGTGGATCACCTCCGACCGTCCGGTTCCCTACCCCGAGGCGCTGGCCCGGATGGAGGCACGCGCCGACGCCATCGCGCGCGGCGAGGCGGCGGAGGCGATCTGGCTGCTCGAACATCCCCCCCTCTACACCGCCGGCACCTCCGCGCGCCCCGCCGACCTCGTGGACCCGGACCGCTTTCCGGTCTATGAGGCCCGGCGCGGCGGGCAGTATACCTATCACGGCCCCGGCCAGCGCGTCGCCTACGTGATGCTCGACGTGGGCCGCCGCGGTCGCGATGTCCGCCGCTTCGTCGCCCAGCTCGAATCCTGGGTGATCGCCACGCTGGCGGAATTCAACGTCACCGGCGAAATTCGCGAGGGCCGCGTCGGCGTCTGGGTGGTGCGCCACGACAGGCCGCTCACCGCCGCGGGCACACCCCCCGAGGACAAGATCGCCGCCATCGGCATCCGCCTGCGCAAGTGGATCAGCTTTCACGGCATCTCGATCAATGTCGAGCCCGACCTCGGGCATTTCTCCGGCATCGTGCCCTGCGGCATCTCCGGGCATGGCGTCACCAGCCTCGTCGATCTCGGCCTGCCGGTGACGATGGACGATCTCGACGCGGCGCTCATGCGCAGCTTCGAGACCGCCTTTCCCCCGGCCTGACGCAATGCGACGAATTGACGTTTGCATGACCACGCGGTGGGGGTATGGTCGGCCTCGGAGACGCAACCCAACCGAGAGGTAGCCATGAAATCCGTTCTCACCGCATCCGCCGCGCTCGCCCTGCTCGCCCTGCCCGCCTTCGCCGAGGGCGACGCCGCCAAGGGCGAGAAGGAATTCAACAAGTGCAAGGCCTGCCACATGATCGCCGATGGCGACGAGACCATCGTCCGCGGCGGACGCGTCGGCCCCAACCTTCACGGTGTGATCGGCCGGGTGATGGGCAGCGTCGAGGATTACCGCTATTCCGACGGGTTCGAGGCCAAGGCCGAGGCGGGCGAGGTCTGGACCGAGGAAAACCTTGCCGAATACGTCAAGGACCCGAGCGAATTCCTCGGCGACCGCTCCAAGATGACGTTCAAGCTGCGCAAGGGCGGCGAGGACGTGGCCGCCTACCTCGCCACCTTCTCCGAGTAACCCGCCCCGCCGGACCAACAGAATCGAGGCCGCGCGTCCCCCGCGCGGCCTTTTCACATCTGCCCCGTCGCCCGTCATCCCCGCACAAGGCGATGCCGGGCGTCACGGGACTGACCGGCGCGGCAGGAGATTTTGGCCTATACCTGCCATTCGCCTCTCTGGTCCCGGCGCGGAATCAAGGGCGAAGCCCGCCGCGCCATCGCATGTCCGCCCCGTCGCACCGGAGGTGCGCCGATACAGTCGGCACGCCTTTGGCGTGACGGACAGGCGATTTGGCCAAGCCAGCGCGCCGATTAAATCGTTTGCGGGAAAGCGGACATAAAGTGCACTGAAGAACCATCAGGTCGCCTGCCCGCGGACATGCGATGGCGCGGCTCACTCGAACGACCCCTCCAGACCAACAGCCCGGATACCTGCACCCGCGTGCCCCTTCCCCAGCCCCGTGCCGCCTGCTAACAGCGCTCATGCTCAGCTATCAGCACCATTACCATGCCGGCAATCCGGCCGATGTCCACAAGCACGCGGCGCTGGCGTGGATGCTTGCCTATCTCACCGCCAAACCCAAGCCGCTCAGCTATATCGAGACCCATGCCGGGCGCGGGCTCTACGACCTCGCAGACGCGGCGGCGCTGCGCACCGGCGAGGCGGCACAGGGTATCGGCAGGATGGAATCGGCCCTGTCCGCCGATCACCCCTACCGCCTGCGCCTCGACGCGACGCGCGCCGCCCACGGTGCCACCGCCTATCCCGGCTCGCCGCTCATCGCCGCGCTGTCGCTGCGGCCCGGCGACAGCCTCCACCTCGCCGAGATGCACCCCGGCGAACACGCCCGCCTGTGCGAGACGCTCGGCCCCCATGGCGCGCATATCCGCCGCGAGGACGGGTTCGGAATGGCCCGTGCACTCTGCCCGCCCACGCCCCGGCGCGGGCTGCTGCTGTGCGACCCGAGCTACGAGGTAAAGGCCGATTACGACCGCATTCCCGGGCACTTCGCCCGGATCAACCGGGTCTGGAATGTCGGCACCCTCGTGCTGTGGTACCCGATCCTCGGCAGCGGGGCGCATGCCGCCATGCTCGACACGCTCGCCCGCGCCTTTCCCGGTGCGCTCCGCCACGAGATCCGCTTTCCGCCGGTGCGCGCGGGCCACCGCATGACCGGCTCGGGGCTCTTCGTGGTCAACCCGCCCTATGGCCTCGCAGAGCAAACCGCGCGCCTCTCGCATGCCTTCGCCGCACCGGGCTGACCTCGGATCACACCACACGCCGGCGCGGCACCATCCACGCCGCGTCCGCCCCCAACCGCAACAGGGTGCGACAAAATTCTTTGATCTGCATCAAATTCGCACATTGCCCGCCCGCGCCCGAGGCTCTAGAACCAAGGGAATAACGGAGACGTGAGGCCGAGGGGCCCGTGTCGCCCGCGGCATTGTCAACAGGAGGCACCCAATGGCAGACGCAGCCATTCACGGCCACGAGCACGAGGATCAGCGTGGCTTCTTCACCCGCTGGTTCATGTCCACCAACCACAAGGATATCGGCATCCTCTACCTGGTCACCTCGGCGTTCGTCGGGCTGATCTCGGTCTTGTTCACCGTCTACATGCGGATGGAACTGATGGAGCCGGGCGTACAGTACATGTGCCTCGAAGGCGCACGGTTCATCGCAACCGACACCGCGAGTTGCACGCCCAACGGCCACCTGTGGAACGTGATGATCACCTATCACGGCGTGCTGATGATGTTCTTCGTGGTGATCCCGGCGCTGTTCGGCGGCTTCGGCAACTACTTCATGCCGCTGCAGATCGGCGCGCCGGACATGGCGTTCCCGCGGATGAACAACCTCAGCTTCTGGCTCTATGTCGCGGGCACCTCGCTGGGCGTCGCCTCGCTGCTGGCACCGGGCGGCAACGGTCAGCTTGGCTCGGGCGTGGGCTGGGTGCTCTACCCGCCGCTCTCGGTCAACGAAACCGGCATGTCGATGGACCTCGCGATCTTCGCGGTGCACGTCTCGGGGGCCTCCTCGATCCTCGGCGCGATCAACATGATCACCACCTTCCTCAACATGCGCGCGCCCGGCATGACCCTCTTCAAGGTGCCGCTCTTTTCGTGGTCGATCTTCGTCACCGCGTGGCTGATCCTTCTCAGCCTGCCGGTGCTGGCGGGGGCCATCACGATGCTGCTCACCGACCGCAATTTCGGCACCACCTTCTTTGACCCCGCAGGCGGCGGCGATCCGATCCTCTATCAGCATATCCTGTGGTTCTTCGGTCACCCCGAGGTCTACATCATCATCCTGCCCGGCTTCGGTATCATCAGCCACGTGATCGCCACCTTCTCGCGCAAGCCGGTGTTCGGCTACCTGCCGATGGTCTGGGCGCTGATCGCGATCGGCTTTCTGGGCTTCATCGTCTGGGCGCACCACATGTACACCGTGGGGATGTCGCTGACACAGCAGAGCTACTTCATGCTCGCCACGATGGTCATCGCGGTGCCGACAGGGGTCAAGGTGTTCAGTTGGATCGCCACCATGTGGGGCGGCTCGGTGGAGTTCAAGACACCGATGCTCTGGGCGTTCGGCTTCCTGTTCCTGTTCACGGTGGGCGGCGTTACCGGCATCGTGCTCAGCCAGGCGGCGGTGGACCGCGCCTATCACGACACCTATTATGTCGTGGCCCACTTCCACTACGTGATGAGCCTCGGCGCGGTGTTCGCGATCTTCGCCGGCATCTACTTCTACTTCCCCAAGATGACCGGGCGGATGTTGCCCGAATGGGCCGGCAAGCTGCACTTCTGGGCGATGTTCATCGGTGCCAACCTGACCTTCTTCCCGCAGCACTTCCTCGGGCGTCAGGGCATGCCGCGCCGCTATATCGACTACCCCGAGGCGTTCGCGGTCTGGAACTGGTGGTCCTCGATCGGGGCGTTCATCTCCTTCGCGTCGTTCATCTTCTTCTTCGGGCTGGTGTTCTACACGTTGCTGCGCGGGGCGCGCATCACCCAGGCCAACCCGTGGAACGAATACGCCGACACGCTGGAATGGACCCTGCCCTCGCCACCGCCGGAGCACACCTTCGAGCAGCTCCCCAAGCGCGAGGACTGGGACAGGCAGCCGGCGCACTGACCCCCGGCTGACAGGACATGCAAAGGCCCCGGGGCGCGCACCCCCGGGGCCTTTTGCGTTTCGGCGGCAGGGCGGAGATGGGTCTGTAGGGTATTTGGGCAATTGGAGATGAACCGCGAGAGCGCCTGACCGCCGGGTGGGCACGTTCCAGCCGCGCATCGAAGGGCCGCGGCGCGGCGATCCCACGGTGGTTCTGCCGTGCTTTATGGCTGCCGAATCCGAGAAGGGCCCGAGCGGTGCGCAGGTTGCAGCCATATCGCCGTGCCGGGGGGCGGGTCATGCTGAAAGCATGCCTCCGGCATGACCGATGCGCGGCGGCGCGTGAACGCGCCTCGATTCCGCGCATTGGCACCAGGCCCCGACCGTCCCCTCCAGACCAAATCCTGCCCGGCCCCTGCCGCACTGCTCCCTCCATGCGTCGGTTTCCCCCATTCCCCGCATCTTCCCGCCATGCTACCCAACCGGCACGCAAGGACAGGGACCGCCCGCATGAGCCACGAAATCCGACTCGCCTTCGAGCATCCCTCCGCCCGCGCCTCGGCCACCGCCCCCGATGGCCCGCTCGATCGCATTTCCGTGCGCGACCATATCGTCGAGGTCGAGATCGGCGCCTTCCAGGCCGAGCGCGGCACCACCCAGCGCATCTGCTTCAACGTGGTGGTCGAGGTGCGCCCGGTGACCGGCGCGCTCGAAGACGATGTCGATCGCATCCTCTCCTACGACCGCGTCACCGAGGCGATCGAGGCGGCGCTCGCCGAAGAGCGCCTCAACCTGCTCGAAACCCTCGCCGAACGCATCGCCGAGCGCATCCTGTGGGAGCCGCAGGCGGTGCGCTGCTTCGTCCGCATCGAAAAGCTTGATCGCGGCCCCGGCGCGCTCGGGGTCGAGATCGTGCGCTCGATGGACGATCTGCCCACCCGTGCCCCCGCCGCCCCCGACACCGCGCCGCACCCGCATGTGGTGTTCCTCACCAACCCGGCCATCGCCTCGCCCAACCTTGCCCGCTGGCTCGACCAGCTTCAGGCGCGGGCAGAGCCGGTGATCCTCTGCGTCGGGGCTCCCGACGCAGCCGCGCCAGAGACCGGCCACCGCATGACCCAGCGCCGCGTCGATCTGCTGGCACTGGAACAGAACGCCTGGGTGCTCGCCGGGCGCGATGACCGCTGCGTCGTCACCGCCACCCGGACCGAGCTTGACTGGGCGATGAAGCACGGCCAGATCAGCGTCTGGGCGCCGTCCAAGATCGTGCTCGACGCGGTGGACGGTCCCGCGTCCACGACCCATGATCCGGTGGATCTCGCGGCGTGGTTCGCCGGCCATATCGAGGCGTCGGACCTGCTGCTCATCGGCGCGACCCCGCCCTCCGCGTGCCGCGTGCCGGTGCTGATCCAGGACATCGCCCGCTCCGGCCTCTAGATGACCCATTACCGTCCCGTCGCCCGCACCGATGCCCTCCGCCCCGACGACGCGCTGCCGCTCGCGGGCGGCTGGTGCTGGTTCGACACCGTCGAGGTGCTCGAACGCGGTGCGCCCCCCCGCCTGATGCCCGCACGCGATCTGCCCGGCGGCATGGCCGCGCGCCTGACCGCGCCGCGCCCGCCAATCGCCGGTATGGCGATGGACGCGCCGCGCGTCATGGGCATCCTCAACGTCACCCCCGACAGCTTCTCCGACGGCGGGCAGCATTTCGACCCGCGCGAAGCGCTCGCCCATGCCCGCGCCATGACCGGCGCGGGGGCCGACATCCTCGACGTGGGCGGCGAATCCACCCGCCCCGGGGCCGCGACCGTCCCCCTCGACGACGAGATCGCCCGCACCGCGCCGGTGATCGCCGCTATCCGCGCCGAAATCCCGGTGCCGATCTCCATCGACACCCGCAAGACGCCGGTGGCCGACGAGGCGATCCGCGCGGGTGCCAACCTCATCAACGACGTGTCGGGCTTCACCTTCGACGCCGCGCTCGCCCCGTTCGCCTCCGAACACGCCCTGCCGGTCTGCATCATGCACGCTAGGGGCACCCCCGAGACGATGCAGCGCGACCCGCGCTACGACGATGTACTGCTCGATGTCTATGACTGGCTTTCTGCCCGCGTCGAGGCGCTGACCGCCCTCGGCATCCCGCGCGGGCGCATCGCCGTCGATCCCGGCATCGGCTTCGGCAAGACGCGGGCGCACAATCTGCGCCTGCTGCAGGGCATCTCGCTGTTCCACGGGCTCGGCTGCCCGGTCCTGCTCGGCGCCTCGCGCAAACGCTTCATCGGCGACCTGACAGGCACGCCCGTCGCCGCCGACCGCGTGCCCGGCTCGCTCGCCGTGGCGGTGATGGCCGCCGGGCAGGGCGTGCAGATCCTCCGCGTCCACGACGTGGCCGAGACGCGCGCCGCGCTCACCTTGTGGGAGGCGGTTCGCGCTTGCTGAATCCCGATCCCGGGGCCGGAATCATCCCCGGAATCGCGTCAAACCTTGCCGAAACCCTGCATCACCGCGCGGTTATCCCCGCGAACCGTGCGGTTCGCGCGCCGAACCTTCAGGTTGGCCGCCCAGCGAACAGCCGCCGCAGGGCACCCCATTGGCTGATCGCCACGCCTGCGAGGATCATCGCCATCGCCAGGAACAGCCGCGGCGGCACCGCCTCGGCAAGGATCGCGGCCCCGAGGATCACCGACCAAACCGGCACCATGTAGTTGACAAGGCCGAAGAATCCCGGCCCCGCCTCGCGCGTGACCTGCACCAGCAGCAGTTGCGCCACCCCCGTGGGCAGGATGCCGAGATAGATAAGCGCGAAAAACCCCTTCGCACTCAATGCGTTGGGAATGCCCTCGACGATCAGCGCCACCGGCACGATCATCCCCGCCGCCAGCGTCATCACCGCCGCCGCCAGCGCCAGCAGGTGCACGGGCGGGCACAGCCGCGTCAGGATCGAGCCGGTCGCATAGCACATCGCCGCCCCGAGGCACGCCAGTCTTGCTAATGATTCCAAATCCTTGCCGGTCGAAGCGAAGGCATCCGCCCCGATCAGCACCACCACCCCGAATGTGCCCAGCACGAACCCCCCCAGTCGTCGGAGGTTCATCGCCTCGCCCGGCACAAAGACATGCGCCAGCGGCAGGATCAAGAGCGGCACCGCCGCCATGCACACCCCGGCGAATCCCGAGGCCACCGATTGCTGTGCCCAGCCCAGCAAGGAGAATGGAATAACGTTTGAAAACAACGCCATGCAGAGCGCAAAGCCCCACACCCTGCGCCCCGGCCCCGGTGCCGTGGGCGGCAGGCGCAGCCCCCGTATCCGCAGCAGCGACAGCAGGAACACCGCCCCCAGCGTGATCCTCACAGCGGCCACGGTGAACGGCCCCACATCCCGCAGCGCCACCGAGATGAAGGTAAAGGACGCCCCCCAGATCAGACCCAACGCCCCGATCCTCAGCCAGTTGACCGGTGCGATGTCCTGCAAGGGGGGCCTCCAGGGTCTGGAAAGGGCGCCCGGCCAAGGCACCCTTTCCCTTTTACTTCAACGGGTTCAGTTCTTTTCCTGATCCACGAGCTTGCCGGCGCTGATCCACGGCATCATGCCGCGCAGCTTGGCGCCCACCTCCTCGATCTGATGCGCGTCGTTCATCCGGCGCGTGCCCTTGAAGAAGGGTTGGCCAACCGAATTTTCCTGCATGAAATCACGGACAAAGGCACCACTTTGAATGTCGTGGAGGATCTTCTTCATTTCCGCCTTGGTGCGGTCATAGGGCAGCACCCGCGGCCCGCTGACATACTCGCCATACTCCGCGGTGTTGGAGATCGAGTAGTTCATGTTGGCGATGCCACCCTCGTAGATCAGATCGACGATCAGCTTCACTTCGTGCAGGCACTCAAAGTAAGCCATTTCAGGGGCATAGCCCGCCTCGACGAGGGTTTCAAAGCCCATGCGGATGAGCTCCACCAGCCCGCCACAGAGCACCGCCTGCTCGCCGAAGAGGTCGGTTTCGCATTCCTCCCGGAACGAGGTCTCGATAATCCCCGAGCGCCCGCCGCCGATGGCCGAACAGTAGGAAAGCCCCAATTCCAATGCCTTGCCGGACGCATCGGTATCGACCGCCACGAGGCAGGGCACGCCGCCGCCCTTGACATATTCGCCGCGCACCGTGTGACCGGGGCCCTTGGGCGCCATCATGATGACGTCCACGCCTTCCTTGGCATCGATCAGCCCGAAATGGATGTTGAGCCCATGAGCAAACGCGATCGCCGCGCCCGGCTTGATGTTATCATGCACATATTTGCGATAGGTTTCGCCCTGCAATTCGTCGGGCATGGTGAACATCATCAGGTCGCACCACGCCGCCGCCTCGGCGATGTCCATGACCCTGAGCCCCTCCGCCTCGGCCTTTTTGGCCGATTTGGACCCCTCGCGGAGCGCGACGACAAGGTTTTTCGCACCGGAATCCCGCAGGTTAAGTGCATGGGCGTGGCCCTGGCTGCCATAGCCGAGGATGGCGACCTTCTTGTCCTTGATGAGGTTGATATCGCAATCGCGATCGTAATAGACGCGCATGGCGGTCTCCTTCTGTCTGGATTGATGATCGAAGCCTAGACTCACACGTCGGAAATGGCGCTTGGTATTTTCCGTGTATTGACGAGATTTTTCGAGTATTCATTCGCAAGATGAAAATTTATGGATGAATCATGCTCGACGATATCGACCGTCGCCTCCTGCGTCAGTATCAGCACGCCCCGCATCTCGGCCCGGCAGAGCTGGCCGAGCGCACGGGCCTCACCCCCGCCACCTGCGCGCGGCGCCTCGACCGGCTGCGCGGCAATGGCATCATCCGCGCCAACCGCGCGGTGATCGACTGGCGCGCGCTTGGCTACGAGGTCGAGGTGAGCCTGCGCGTCTCGCTCGACAAGACCCATCCCCGCGCCTTCGACGAGTTCGCCGCCGAGGCGAGGAACGTGCCCGAAGTCATTGAAATTCAGACATTTCTTGGCCGCGTCGATCTCCGTCTTTCGGTCATCGCGCGCGACATGGCGCACTACCAGCAGCTATACCGCAGCGCCATTCTCACCCTGCCGCACATCGCCGATATCGAGGCGCTGATGCATGTGGCGCGCATCAAGTCCGACGACGGATTGCCGCTGTGATCGCGCTCGACACCACCGACCGCCGCATCCTGCGGCTTCTGGCCGGGGATGCCACGCTGTCGGCAAGCGCCATCGGCCGCCGCCTCGGCCTGTCGCAGCCTGCCGCGTGGCGGCGCATCCGCAAGCTGCGCGACAGCGGTGCAATCAGGGGCCAACGCCTTGATCTCGATCATGAAAAGCTTGGCTTTGGCGTCACCGTCTTTCTCGGGGTCAAGCTCGCCACCAAGGGCCGTGTCAGCCTCGACGATTTCGAGCGCGCCGTTACCGCCATCCCCGAGGTGCAGACGGTCGAGCACATCCTCGGCCTCTACGACTACCGCCTGCGCGTGGTCGCCCGCGACATCGCCGATTTCGAGCGCGTGCTGCGGCGGCGGATCATGACGCTGCCGGGCCTCGGCAATGTCGAGGCCAACGTGCTGCTGAGCGAAGAGCGCCGCCCCGGGCCCATCGGCTGAGGCGCGGCTCTGGACATCGTGCGGCGCGCGCTGCATCGTGCCGCCGAAACAGCAGGAGATGCCCCATGACCGCCCTTCTCGACACCGTCGATCCCGATGGCCTCTTGGAATACTCGGTCGTGTTCACCGACCGGTCGCTCAACCATATGAGCCAATCGTTTCAACAGGTTATGCGTGACATTTCGACCATGCTGAAGGAGGTCTACGCCGCCGACGCGGTGGCGCTGGTGCCCGGGGGCGGGTCCTACGCGATGGAGGCGGTCGCGCGGCAGTTCGGTCACGGCGCGCATGCGCTCATCGTGCGCAACGGCTGGTTTTCCTACCGCTGGAGCCAGATCTTCGATGCGGGGGCCTTCGCGTCTGATACCACGATCTGCATGGCCCGCCAGACCGGCAACGGCGCCGCCACGCCCTTTGCCCCCGCCCCCGTCGACGAGGTGGTGGCGAAGATTCGCGAGGCGAGGCCGGACGTGGTGTTCGCCCCCCATGTCGAGACCTCCGCCGGGCTGATCCTGCCCGACGATTACGTGACGGCGCTGGCATCCGCCGCGCACGAGGTCGGCGCGCTCATGGTGCTCGACAGCATCGCCTCGGGCTGCGCCTGGGTGGACATGAAGGCCACCGGCGTCGACGTCCTGATCTCCGCCCCGCAAAAGGGCTGGTCGGCTTCGCCCTCCGCCGGGCTGGTGATGCTGTCGACGCGCGCGATGGCGCGGCTGGAGGCGACCACCTCGGACAGCTTCGCGCTCGATCTCAAGAAATGGCGTGCGATCATGCAGGCTTACGAGGATGGCGGCCACGCCTATCACGCCACCATGCCGACCGATGCGCTGCGCGGTTTTCGCGATACGATGATCGAGACGCGCGAATACGGCTTTGAAAAACTGCGGCAGGCGCAATGGGAATTGGGCGACGGTGTGCGCGCGATGCTCGCCGCGCGCGGCGTCACCTCGGTCGCCGCCGAAGGATTCGGCGCGCCGGGGGTGGTGGTGAGCTACACGAGCGATCCCGACATCCAGAACGGCAGCAAATTTGCCGCCCAGGGCATGCAGATCGCCGCCGGCGTGCCCCTGCAATGCAATGAGCCCGAGGGTTTTCGCACCTTCCGCCTCGGGCTGTTCGGGCTCGACAAGCTTTATGACGTGCCGGGCGCGCTCGGGCGGCTGGAGACCGTACTCGACCGCGTGTTGTGACCGCGGGCGAGTATCCGCATCAAGGGCCTTGAGCGGGCGTCGGGTGCCTTGCGATGAGCCGCGCGAGCGCCCTCCGGGGCCGGATCATGGCCACCGGACCACGCCGGAAGCGTGCCTGTGGCAGGACCGCTTGTGCCGTGATGCCTGCGGCCCCCTGACCGCGCGCATCGCCGCCGGGACGCGAACCCTGGCCAAAGGCGTTTCGGACCGCCACGTCCCGGTGCAAGGCTTGCGCTCTGCGGCAGGCCGATTACCTATCAGGGAGACACCCCCACCGCCCGCGAAAGGCCGCGCATGACCCTCGTTCTTGCCTTCGACAACAGCTACGCGCAGCTCCCGCCCCGGTTCTACACACGCCAGAGCGCAGTGCCGGTGCGTGCGCCACGCCTCGTCGCCTGGAACACCGCCCTGGCGGCGGAGCTTGGCATCGCGGGCGGCGGCGACGAGGCGGCCCTCGCGCGCATCTTCGCGGGCAACGAGGCCCCCGAGGGGGCCACGCCGCTGGCACAGGTCTATGCCGGGCACCAGTTCGGCGGGTTCTCGCCGCAACTGGGCGACGGTCGCGCGCTCTTGCTGGGCGAGGTGGTGGACCGGACGGGTCAGCGCCGCGACATCCAGCTCAAGGGATCGGGCCCCACGCCCTACAGCCGGATGGGCGACGGGCGCGCCTGGCTGGGCCCGGTGCTGCGCGAATACGTGGTGAGCGAGGCGATGCACGCGCTCGGCCTGCCCACCACCCGGGCGCTCGCCGCCGTCGAGACCGGCGAGCCGGTCTACCGCGAGCCGGGTGCCCTGCCCGGAGCGGTGCTGACCCGCGTCGCCGCAAGCCATTTGCGCGTCGGCACATTCCAGTATTTCGCCGCGCGCCGCGATATCGAGGGCCTGCGCGCGCTCTACGATTATACCGTCACCCGACATTACCCGCAGATCGAAGGCCCCGCCCATCTGCTGGCCGAGGTGATCCGGCGGCAGGCGCGGCTCGTCGCGCAATGGCTCTCGGTGGGCTTCATTCACGGGGTGATGAACACCGACAATACCGCCATTTCCGGCGAGACGATAGATTACGGCCCCTGCGCCTTCATGGATGACTATCACCCGCAGACGGTGTTCAGCTCAATCGACGCGCATGGCCGCTACGCCTATGACAATCAACCACATGTGATCGTCTGGAACATGGCGCAGTTCGCCACCGCGCTCGTGCCCCTGATGCCCGATCAGGATGCCGCCATCGAGGAATTCACGGCGCTGGTGCATGCGATGCCCGAGCGGATCGAGACCGAGTGGCGGCGTCTGTTTGGCCGCAAGATCGGGATCGAGAATGCCAGCGCCGGGGATGCCGCCCTCGCCGCCGACCTGCTGGCGCGCATGGCCGAGGGGCGCGCCGACTTCACCAACACGTTCCGGGGTCTTCTGGACGGCACCGCGCGCGATCAGTTCGTTGAGCGCGACGCCTTCGACACATGGGCCGAAGGCTGGCGCGCGCGCATCGCCAGGGAACGCGACCCCGAGGCGGTGATGCGCGCCGCCAACCCGGCCTTCATCCCGCGCAACCACCGCGTGGAGCAGATGATCGAAGCGGCGGTCGCGGGCGATTTCGCGCCCTTCGAGCGGCTCATGGACGTGCTGTCGCGCCCATACGACGACCAGCCCGACGCCGCCGACCTGCGCCGCCCGCCGACAGCGTCGGAGGTAGTGCACGCCACGTTCTGCGGAACGTGAGCGGCGGTCGTTTTCTCGGCGGTCATGGCCTATACCTGCCGTTCGGGTCCTGCCCCGCGCGGAATAGAGGCGTGCTTGCACGCCGCCGCGCGAGCGCCAGCCCGCCCCCCGGGCTGGCGATTGGGTGATGCTGGCGCAAAGCTCTGATCTCTCTCGGGAACTCAAAAATAAAGCGCGATAGACCAACCGTTGCATCGCCATCCCGCGGGCTGGCGCTCGCGCGGCTCATCACCGGATAGGTCAACGTCCCCTTCAGGCCATTCTCCCCCGTCAAACCGATGGTCAGCCACAGCCCACTACCGCCCGCGCACCCGGCGAAAGCACAGGATGCGCCCGCGAGAGGGGCCGGGATCGTAGGTCAGGCCCGAGGCGGACAGGCAATCGACGATGCGCTTGATCACCGTGTCGGGATAGCGCCCGGGGTGCAGCTCCATCATCACGTGGCGGACATGCGCGGGCCAGGGCGCATCGAAGAGATGCGCCTCCGCCCCCTCGATATCCATGATGACAAGGCCGGGGCGCACCCGCGCCATCAGGTCGCGCAGCCCCAGATGCGGCACCTCGGTCACGCGCTCGGCGGCACTTGCCTCGTCGGCGATATGCCCCGCCCAGAAGCTGCGCGCGGCATCGAAGGCGATCGGCGCCTCGCCGCCCTCCATACCGCCCACGGCACCGTGGAGCACCGTGACCACGTCGAACCCGTTGCGCGCGAGGTTGCCCGCGATCACCGGCAACAGGTCGGGGTTGGCCTCGACCGTGGTCACGTTCCCGGCCCCCGCCACCCGCGCGCAGAGGCAGGCGATGAAGCCGATCCCCGATCCAAGCTCCAGCACCCGCTGCCCGGGCCGCAGCCGCATCAGCGCCGCGCGGGCCTCGTGCCCCTCGTAGCCGCCCGAGGCGAGCTTGGCCCGGATCCGGTCATTGAGATGCGCGTCGGGCACCTCGAGGCGCAGCCCCTCGTTCTCGAATTCCGCCATGCCCGGCCCCCTGCCGTTGATTCCGCCGCCCGCGCACCCTACACCACCCTCACCTGGGAAAGGGAGCATCGTCCATGCAGCTCTTCGTCGGCCTTGGCAATCCGGGCGCGAAATACGCCCGCAACCGCCACAATATCGGTTTCATGGCGGTGGACGCCATCGCCGCCGATCATGGCTTCGGCCCGTGGCGGTCGAAGTTCCGGGGCCGCGTGGCCGAGGGCAGCCTCGGCGGCGAGAAGGTGCTGCTGCTCAAGCCCGAGACCTTCATGAACCTTTCGGGCGAGTCGGTGGCCGAGGCGGCGCGGTTCTACAAGATCGCGCCCGGCGATATCACCGTGTTCCACGACGAGCTGGACCTCGCGCCGGGCAAGCTGCGCGTCAAGCGCGGCGGCGGGCACGCGGGCCATAACGGGCTGCGCTCGATCCACGCCCATCTCGGGGCCGAGTATGCGCGCGTGCGCCTCGGCATCGGCCGTCCCGGCCACAAGGACCGGGTGGCGGGCTACGTGCTGCAGGATTTCGCCAAGGCGGATGCGGCGTGGCTCGACGACCTGATGCGCGGGATCGCCGACGGTGCGCCGTGGCTGGCGCAGGGCAAGCCCGACCGCTTCCAGACCGCCGTGGCGCAACGCATGGCCCCGCCGCGCCCGACCGCGAAGCCGGCCGGGGAAGCGCCGCAGGCCCCGCCCGAAGAGCCGCCGCAGGACACGCGCAGCCCCTTGCAGAAACTGGCGGACAGGTTCCGCTAGCCGCCGCGTCACGCTTGTATTCCTGCGGCACACCGGCTTTGCTGCGGGCAAAGGGGAGGGCCGGCCATGCGCAACATCCTGAAATGGGCGGGGCGGATCCTGCTGGCGCTCATCCTCGCGGCGGCGGCGGTGGGGCTCTGGAAGCGCGAGGAGATCGCGCGCCTGTGGGCCGTCAACACGCTGTTCTCCGAGGGGCGCATCGTCGCGAATTTCTCGGGCATGGAGCGCGCCTTTCTCACCGTGCCGGTGCCGCGCGGGGACGCTCCGGTCTCGGATTTGCCGCAAGGCACGGATGTGGCGCTCCCCGAGGACGTGACCGCCTGGGCGGAGGCGCGCAACGTGACCTCGCTGCTGGTGCTGCACGAAGGCCGCGTGGTGCACGAGAGCTATCGCCTCGGCACCACGGCGCAGGACCGCCGGATAAGCTGGTCGGTGGCCAAGAGCTTTCTCGCCTCCCTCATCGGCATCTCGCTGGAGCGGGGCGAGATCGCGACGCTCGACGATCCGGTGACGAAATACGCCCCGCGCCTGGCGGGCAGCGCCTATGACGGGGTGACGCTGCGCCAGCTTTTGCAGATGACGAGCGGGGTGGCGTTCGACGAGGATTATCTCGACTACCATTCGGACATCAACCGCATGGGCCGGGTGCTGGCGCTGGGCGGCTCGATGGACGGGTTCGCCGCCGGGCTCAGCGCGCGCGCCGCCCCGCCCGGCACGCGGTGGAAATACGTCTCCATCGACACGCACGCGCTGGCCATGGCGCTGCGCGGGGCCACCGGGCGCGCCCTGCCCGGCCTGCTGTCCGAGCGGATCATCGCGCCGCTGGGGCTCGGGGCCGAGCCCTATTACATCACCGATGGCGAGGGCGTGGCCTTTGCGCTGGGCGGGCTCAACCTGACCACGCGCGACTATGCGCGCTTCGGGCTGATGGTGGCACGGATGGGTCGCCATAACGGGCAGCAGATCGTGCCCGAGGCGTGGATCGCCGCCTCGACCGTGCCAAGCGCGCCGACGCCGGAGGGCGCGCTGCAATACGGGCTGCACTGGTGGATGCCCGCCGATGCGCGCGAGGGCGAATTCTATGCCCACGGCATCTATGGCCAGTATATCTATATCGACCGCGCCCGCGACGCGGTGATCGTGGTGACATCCGCCGATCGCGGCTTTCGCGAAGACGGGGTGAGCGAGGCCAATATCGACGCGCTGCGCAGCCTCGCCGCCGCGCTCTGAGCGCGGCTTGCCTGTGCCCGCAGGCGCGCTATGATACCGGTGTAAGCCGGGGCGCGCGGCGCGACCCCAAGCCAGCCTTTCACACCAGAACGAAGGAAGGGCACGACATGACATTCATCGCCATGAACCGGTTTCGCGTGAAGCCGGGATTCGAGGACGGGTTCGAGCGGATGTGGGCCGCGCGCGAAAGCCACCTGGCCAGCGTGCCTGGCTTTCGCGAGTTCCGGCTGCTCAAGGGCCCCGAAGGCGACGGCCACCAGCTCTATTCCAGCCACGTCATTTGGGAGAGCCGCGCGGCGTTCGAAGCGTGGACCAAGTCCGACGCCTTCCGCGCCGCGCACAGGGACGCGGGCAACCGCAGCACGCAGGACGCGCTGATGGGACCGCCGGAATTCGAGGGCTTCGAGACGGTGCTCGAGGAAAGCTGAGAGCAAAGGGGGATGGCCAAGTGGCTGTGCAGATGGACGATCCCGAGAACGTGCTTGGCGGGCGGCTTGCGGAATGCTCGTCCGATCCGGTGACCGGGTTCTTTCGCGACGGGCATTGCAACACCTGCGCCGAGGACCGCGGCAGCCATACGGTCTGCGCGCTGATGACTGCCGAATTCCTCGCATTCTCCAAATATGTCGGCAACGACCTGAGCACCCCGCGCCCGGAATTCGGCTTTGCCGGGCTGAAACCGGGGGATCAGTGGTGTCTGTGCGCCGCGCGGTTCCTGCAGGCCCACGAGGAGGGCTGCGCGCCGCAGGTGCGGCTCGCCGCCACCCACGCCCGCGCGCTCGATGTCGTACCGCTTGAAGTGTTGCAACAAAACGCCGCCATCTGACGGGATCGGGCACGCGGGGATCAGCAGCCTTGAGGGAATATTGAGGGGACGTTGGACTGAAGCCCCTGCAGGGTGGCTTTCACCCGCCCTGCCATTCGCTGATCAATGACCGCTCCAGGCCCGGGGCACCCTCTCACCCGCGCGCCCCGAGCCCCATCTGCATCAGCGTCTTGCGCACCGGTGCCAGCGCGTAGATCGCATCAAGCGCCTGCGCCCGGGCGTTCCGCAAGGGCTGTGCGCGCAGCATCGAGGCGCGGTTGAGCACGTCGATTCCGGTCACCCGCGCGCGCACCTCCATGTGGCGGCGGCGGTGGTAGGTCTCGAGCATGGCGCGCTCACCCAGCCGGTCGGGCGCGGCCTCTGCCAGCTCCAGCAACACCCGCATGTCACCGAGGCTCATGTTGAGCCCCTGCGCCCCGATGGGCGGCACCACATGCGCCGCCTCGGCCACCAGTGCCACTCGCTCGGCCCACATGCGCGTCGCGATCTGGCTGATGATCGGCCAGACCGTGCGCCGCGAGGCCAGCGTCAGCGGCCCGAGGAGATGACAGGAGCGCGCAGTCATCTCCGCCTCGAACGCCTCCACCGGCAGCGCGGCCAGGCGCTTGACCTCCGGCCCCTCCTCCATCCAGACGATGGCCGACGACGGCCGTCCCTCGAAATCCGGCAACGGCACCAGCGTGAAAGGCCCGCCCGAGCGGTGCACCTCCGTCGAGATGTTGTCGTGCGGAATCGGATGGGTGACGGCAAAGGCCAGCGCCTTCTGCCCGTAGCGCGTTGTTTTCACACCAATTCCCGCAGCTTCGCGGATGGGCGAATTGCGCCCGTCGGCGGCGATTACCAGCCGCGCGCGCACGCCGGTCCCGTCGCTCAGCCCCACGATCGCCTCGCGCTCGCGGGTGAGCAGCGTCGTGGTGCCGGTGCCAGGGCGAAACCGCACCCCCGGCAGGCTCTCCAGATGCGCCACGATCTCGCGGCGCAAGAGCCAGTTGGGCAGGTTCCAGCCGAACGGCCGGTCCGAGATGTCGGCGGCGTCGAAGTCCTTGACGATGCGCGGCTCGGGCTCCGCCCCACCCGCATCCACGATCCGCATCACCTGAAGCGGCATGGCGTGGGGGGCCAGCCGTGTCCACAGCCCCGCACGCTCCAGCAGCGCCTGCGCCGGTTGCAGGAAGGCGGTGGTGCGAAGGTCGGCCCCGTCGGCCTCGCGCTCGGTCACCGGCGCGGCGGGATCGACGCAAAGCACAGAGAACCCGGCCTGCCCGAATACCGATGCGGCGGCAAGCCCGGCGACGCCGCCGCCCGAGATCAGGATATCGACAGTCTCGCGCGTCATCCATGCCCCCTTTTTGCCACCGCAGTTCCGCGCTCAGCCCCGCGAGATGACGATCAGCATTCCCCACGCGACCGGTACCAGCGCCAGTGCGGGGATATAAAGCCCCGGAACGCCCCAGAGTGCAACGCTCGTCGCCCAGCCTGCGACGAAAACCGCCACGCTCAGCAGGATGCGCAGCACCGTGATGGTCTCGGCATCGGTCGTCGCCTGCGGTGCGGCATGGGTGTCGGTCGCGGTCATCGTCGGTCCTTTCACGGAAATGTTGCATGTGAAAATCAGGTAAGCCGGGCATCCGCCCCCTTCAAAGGGACGTCTCGCCGCAGGTGCGCAGGCTCAGACCAGCCGCGCGAGAAAGCCGCCCAGATCGTCGGTGTGGTGGTGGATATGTGCCGCCGGTTCGGGCGCGGGCGCGACATGGACAGTGCGCATCCCCATCGCGTGCGGAGCCGCGAGGTTGCGCGGGTCGTCCTCGAACATCGCCGCGCGCCCCGCCTCCGACCCGTCACGCTCCAGCACGGCGGCAAAGGCACCGGCCTCGGGCTTGGGGCGAAAGCCCGCGTGCTCCACGCCGTAAACCGCGTCGAACACGCCCCCGAGGCCCCGCGCCGCCACCACCCGGCCCGCGTAGTCGCCCGAGCCGTTGGTATAGACGATCTTGCGCCCCGGCAGCGCGCGGATCGCGCCCGCGAGGCCCGGATCGGGGTCGAGATGATCGAGCGAGATGTCGTGCACCTCGCGCAGGTAAGGCCGGGGGTCGAGATCGTGCCGCCGCATCAGCCCCGCCAGCGTGGTGCCGTGCTCGCGCCAATAGTCGTGGCGGATGCGATCGGCCTCGGCCCGGTCCACCCGCAGGAACGCCATGACAAAGGCGGTCATGCGCGCCTCGATCTGGTCAAAGAGCCGCGCCTGCGGCGGGTAGAGCGTGTTGTCGAGATCAAAGACCCATGTCGTGACATGGGTGAAATGCTGCCTTGCCATGGCCCCGCGTATAGGCCAACACGACAAGCCGCGCAATCGGGCGGGCTTGATCGTGCCCTCAAAGCGCGTAAGCTGCCGGTTCCATGGCCAAAAGGATCGCCTCTCCATGAAACCGCCGAGTACCGACGCCTATTCGCTGATCCTCGAGGCCATCGACAGCGGCGTGTTCAAGCCCGGCGACCGGCTGGTCGAGAGTGACCTGGCCGAACGCTTCGGCGTGTCGCGCACACCCATCCGCGAGGCGCTCCAGCGGCTCGAGACGCAATCCATGCTCACCCGCGACGGGCGCAGCCTGATTGTCGCCTCGCTCGATTACAACCAGCTCTCGGAGCTCTACACCGTGCGCGCCGAACTCGAGGGGCTGGCCGCGCGGCTCGCCGCCATGCACGCCACCCCCGAGGAAATGCGCGTGTTGCGCGATATGGTCGAGGACGACCGCGCGCTGATCGGTCGCCCGCAGGACATGGCGCGCGCCAACCGGCGGTTTCACAAGCAGGTCCACCTGACCTCGCACAACCGGTTTCTGGTGCAACAGCTCGATCTCGTGCACCGCTCGATGGCGCTTCTGGCGACCACCTCGCTCGCCGCGGAGGGGCGGGGCGAGGACGCGCTGACCGAGCATGACGCCATCGTCGGCGCGATCGAGGCCCGCGACGGCGAGGCCGCCGCACGGGCGCTGCGCGATCATATCTCAAAGGCCTTCGTGACCCGGCTCAAGCTTGATTCCGGCGAGATCAAAACCACCGTCTGAACGCCGCCGCCCGCGCGCCGCGACCGACAGGCCATGAGCCGTCTTGTCCCAGAAGAACGGCTTGAAGATCAGCTCGTAGAGCGCCTTGTAAGCCGCGACCGCCGCCAGCGGCGCGTAGAAATGCATGGTCGGCACCCACGCAACAAGATGCCGGTGACGCCGCCCCGACACGGCCTGCGCGTGGATCAGCATGTTGATCGCCTCAACGGTCAGGAACAGCACCCCGATGCCCACCATCGTACCGCGCGCCAACACCCCGTCCAGCGGGTGCGGAAGCCCCGGCAGAACCAGCCAGAAGGACCACAGCACCGGGGCCAGCAACACCTGGCTCACCGCCGAGACGAAATGCGCCTGGAACCCCCAGAATTGCCGCGCACCCAGTTGCGCGCGCAAGCGGCGCGGCGACCGCATGTGCACCAGATACGTGGTCATGTAGCCCTTGAGCCAGCGCGAGCGCTGCTTGACCCAGGCCCAGGGGCGGCAATTGGCCTCTTCCTCGGTGACAGAGCCGATCATCCCGGTGCGCCAGCCGTGGCGGGCAAGCCGGAAGCCCAGATCGGCATCCTCGGTCACGTTGTGCGCGTCCCAGCCACCCAGGCTCTCCAGCACATCGCGCCGCATGTAGAGCGTCGTGCCTCCCAGCGGCAGCGCCAGCCCCAGCCGCGCCATCCCCGGCATCATGGTGCGGAACCAGGTGGCGTATTCGATGGTGAAACAGCGCGCCAGCCAGTTCTGGCGCGGGTTGTAATAATCAAGCACCCCCTGAAGGCACGCGAGGTCGCACGGCGCGGATTTGAAACGCCGCGCCACCTGCGTGATCTGATCGGGGTCGGGGGCGTCCTCGGCATCGAAGATACCGACGATCTCGCCCTCGCAGAAATCGAGCGCATAGTTCATCGCCCGCGGCTTGGTGCGCGGCTGCCCGTCGGGCACGATCACCGGACGGATCCAGGGCGGCAGGTCGATGGTGGCCAGCGTCTCCTGCGTGAGCCGGTCTTCCTCCTCCAGCACGAGGATCACGTCGAGCAGGCATTTCGGGTAGGTCAGCCGCGTGAGCCGCGCCACCAGCGCATGCGCGATCTCGGTCTCGCGAAAGAGCGGCACGAGGATCGACACCCGCGGCAGCGGCACGCCGGGGACCGGCAGCGGCGGGACGACACCCGGGGTCCCCGTGGCGGCGACGAAGGCGGCGATCTTGAGCCCCGCCGCGACGACGAGCGTCAGCACCGCCCACGCCGCCAGCACGCCGAAAACCGCCACCGGAAAGACGATGCACAGCGCGCAAATCCCCGCCATCGCCGCACAGGTCAACCGCAGCCGCGCGCGCGCCTGCGCCCCCCAGCCCCGGCAGCTTTCGCTCTCGTCGGGGCGGGCGGCGGCCATGTCGCGCAGCGCGTCGCGGTGGAGCTCGGCGATGCGCGCCTGCACGGCGGCGCGCGGCGCGACCAGGTTGCGCGCCCGCGCGAGATCGGCAGGAAGCGCCGCGCGCAGCGGCGCGAGGCTCTCGGCTCCGTCGCTCACGATCCGGGGCTCGCCCTGCGCATCGCGCAACACCAGCGCGCCGTGGCGGAGCAGCGCCCGCGGATCGAGCCCGGTCTCGACAGGGGCCATCGCGGCAAGCGTCCCCGCATCGATCCGCCGCGCCTCGAGTCGGCGGGCATGGGCGGCGAGCAGATCCTCCTCGCGTGCGAGCCCCTCGGACAGCAGCACCCGGTCGAGCGAGGTGTCGCAGCGGCGCCGCACGAGATCGGCCAGCGCGGCGTCCGCTCCGCTGATGACGCCGCGGCGCACGAGATCGCGGCCCAGCCCGTCGCGCGGGAACGGCACTGTCCCCGTTCCACGGTCGAAACCGCCCTCGCGCAATTCGGATATCCCCATGCCCGGCCTCCGCTGCCTGTCCCTGCGGCAAGGCTAGCGGGCGGAAGGTTAACTAACGCTTAACGGGTGGTTAACGCGCCGGAAAATCCAGGGGTCAGCGGGCCATCGAGGCCGCGAACCGCTCGAAAAGGTAAAAGCTGTCCTGCGGGCCGGGGCTCGCCTCGGGGTGGTGCTGCACGGAAAAGACCGGGCGTCCCTCAAGCCGGATGCCGCAATTCGAGCCGTCGAACAGCGACACATGCGTCTCGACCACCCCGTCGGGCAGGCTTTGGCCATCCACCGCGAAGCCGTGGTTCATCGACGTGATCTCGACCTTGCCGGTCCCGATCTCCTTGACGGGGTGGTTCGCCCCGTGGTGCCCGTGGTTCATCTTGACGGTCTTGCCGCCCAGCGCCAGCGCCAGCATCTGGTGGCCGAGGCAGATACCGAAGAGCGGCAACCCCTTGTCCAGCACCCCCCGGATCATCGGAACGGCGTAGTCGCCCGTCGCCGCCGGATCGCCGGGGCCGTTCGACAGGAACACGCCATCGGGCGACTGCGCCAGCACCTCCTCGGCGGTGGCGGTGGCGGGCATGACCGTCACTTCGCAGCCCGCGCTTGCCAGACAGCGCAGGATGTTGCGCTTGGCGCCGTAGTCGATCGCCACCACCTTGTGGCGCGCCGCTTCCTGCCGCTTGTATCCGTCGGGCCAGGCCCAGCGCATCTCGTCCCAGCGGTAGGATTGCCGGCAAGAGACATCGCGCGCAAGGTCCATCCCCTCAAGCCCGGCAAAGCCGCGCGCGCGCGCCACCAGCGCCGCGGCGTCGAACTCTCCCGACGGGTCATGCGCCAGCGCCACATGCGGCGCGCCCTGCTGCCGGATCGCACGGGTCAGGCGGCGGGTATCGACACCGCCGATGGCGATCCGCCCGCGCCGCGCCAGCCATGTCGAGAGATGCTCCCCGGCGCGCCAATTAGACGGCTCCGTCGGGTCCCACTTGACAACCATACCCGCCGCCACCGGCTCGGCGGTTTCGTCATCCTCGGCGTTCACCCCCACGTTGCCCACATGCGGAAAGGTAAAGGTGATGACCTGCCCGGCATAGGACGGGTCGGTCATGATCTCCTGGTAGCCGGTCATCGCGGTGTTGAAGCACAGCTCTGCCACCGTCTCGCCGATAGCGCCGAAACCCTGCCCGTAGAACAGCGATCCATCGGCCAGCGCAAGGCAGGCGGTCGGGCGGGGTCTGGACGCTTGGGCCATCGCGGGGGCTCTCCGGGCTGCGGGCAAATCGGCGTATCCATACGGCCCGCCCCCACCGTGGTCAACCCACCACCACGCGCCGCCGGGCCGGTTGTCATGACCGTGCCCAGACGCTAGGCTGTTTGTCTTGCAAACGGTCACGGGGATGGACCAGATGGAGTTACGCGACCGGATCGGTCAGGCGCTGAAACAGGCGATGAAGGACAAGGACCGCAATCGCCTCGCGACCCTGCGGCTCATCAACGCCGCGATCAAGGACCAGGAAATCGCCACCCGCGGCTCGGACGATGCGCCGGCGCTCGGCGATGCAGAGATCAGGGCGATCCTCGCCAAAATGGTCAAGCAGCGCAACGAGAGCGTGCGCGCCTATGAAGAGGGCGGGCGCGTCGATCTGGCCGAGCGCGAGCGCTCGGAGACCGCGGTGATCGAGGAATTCCTGCCGCGTCAGCTCGACAAGCAGGAGATCGACGCCGCCATCGACCGCGCGATCTCGGATGTGGGCGCCGCCTCGATCCGGGACATGGGCAAGATCATGGGCAAGCTGAAGGAGCGCCACGCCGGGCAGATGGATTTCGGTGCCGTCGGCGCACGGGTCAAGTCGCGGCTCGCGTAGCGCGCGGCGCGGAGCGCTCTGCACAACCCGCGGGCAACGCGACAATACAGACGGCAAAGACACCGCGCGTGAAACCTCTCCCGGATCGTGACCCGGGAGGGGCAGATCGTGTCGCTACAGGACGGCAACAGGGTAGGAACCGGCCTTGAGGTCCCCGAACATGCGACATCAGGACGTTGGAGCGTGACTGCGGAGACCGGGCGCGCGCGCCGGGCCGCCGCGCGCCGCGGGCACTCCGGGATTACAGCGTGGCGTTCACCGCACCGCCGTCGAGCAGGATGTTCTGCCCGACGATAAAGCCCGCAAGCGTGCTGCACAGGAACGCGCAGGCCGCTCCGAACTCCTCCGGCGTGCCGTAGCGGCCGGCAGGGATGGTGGCGCAGCGTTGCGCCCTGGCCTCTTCCATCGAAATCCCCTCGCGCTCGGCCACGCCGGTATCGAGCGCCACGGCGCGGTCGGTGGCATGGATGCCGGGCAGCAGGTTGTTGATGGTCACGCCGCTGCCCGCCACCTGCCGCGAGGTGCCCGCGACATAGCCGGTCAGCCCGGCACGCGCCGAGTTCGACAGGCCGAGGATGGCGATGGGCGATTTCACCGATTGCGAGGTGATGTTGACCACCCGTCCCCAGCCGCGCTCCATCATCCCCGGCACCAGCGCCTTGATCATGGCGATCGGGGCCAGCATGTTGGCGTCAAGCGCCGCGATGAAATCCTCGCGGTCCCAGTCGGTCCACATGCCCGGCGGCGGCCCGCCCGCATTGTTGACGAGGATGTCCACATCCCCCGCCTCGGCCAGCACGGCGGCGCGGCCCTCTTCGGTGGTGATGTCGGCGGCCACGGTGGCGACCGCAACGCCGAAATCGGCGCGAATCGCTGCCGCCGAGGCCTCCAGCGCCTCGGCCCCGCGCGCATTCATCACGAGGTCGACACCGGCCTCGGCCAATGCCCGCGCACAGCCCTGCCCCAGCCCCCTGGATGCGGCGCAGACCAGCGCCCTCTTGCCGCGAATTCCCATATCCATCGCGTTTCCCTCCTTTGTTCACCGCGAGTTAACACCGCCGGAGGCAGGATGGCCAGCGGGCCCTGCGCCCGGCCCGGCACGGTTTTGCCGCCGTGCCGGGATTTCTTGCCGGAATCGGCCAGAAGGTGCCACAATCATACCCTAGCTTGCCAGCATCGCGGACGGTCGCGGCACCGCCCGCCTGCGTAACCAGGACCCGGACACACCAGATGACCACGCCCGCCCCGCGCCCCGCGCAATTCGTCACCGTTTTCGAGGCCACGGACCTGCGCGTGGTCAGCGGGGCGAATCTCGGCGACACGCTGTCATTTGCCGCGGAGCTGGACCTCGACGACACCTACGAGCTCGGGCCACGCGCCCGCGCACGCCGCCTCGGGCTGGTGATGGAGGGGGTCGGCCCGTTCCGCGTGGCCGACGAATCGGAGATCGGCAGCCCCGGCGCGCCGGTGCATCTCGATAGCTGCCTCACCCTGATGCCCGCCACCGGCAGCGTGGCCGAGCTGCTGATCTTTGTCGAGACTGACGAGGAGGGGCGCGTCGCCAATGTCTATGCCATGCCGCTGGCACACATGTCCCCGCGCACCGGCTATGTGCTGGTGCAGGTCGAGCGCGACACCGCACGGCAGCGATTCGCACAGGCGGCCTGCGTGTCGTTCACCCGCGGCACCCGGATCACGATGGCCACCGGCGCGCAGAAACCGGTCGAGACGCTGCAACCCGGCGACATGGTGCTGACACGCGACGATGGCGCGCAGCCGCTGCGCTGGATCGGGCAGACCACGCTGCGCGCGATCGGCGACTTCGCCCCGGTGCGCATCCGCGCGGGCGCGCTCAACAACGACGGCGACCTGCTGGTCAGCCCCGATCACCGCCTGTTCATCTACCAGCGCGACGACGCCGTCGGGGCCGGGCGGCGCGAGGTGCTGGTGCGCGCGCGTCACCTCGTCAACGGCGACAGCGTGCGCGTCGAGACCGGCGGCCATGTCGATTACGTCCAGCTCCTCTTTGACCGGCACCAGATCATCTTTGCCGAGGGCATCGCCGCCGAAACCCTGCTGCTCGACCCGCGCACCCGCTCGGCCCTGCCCGCCGAGCTGCTGCCCGACACCGCGGGCCACGACACACCCGCGCATCTGCAATTCGAGATCGGGCGCGCCCTGCTCGACCACCCCGACGCCGCCGACCTCTTGCGCCGCGCCTCGCTGCGCTGAGGGCCATTGCGCCCCACGGGACGCGCCACTATACGGCAGCCCATGCTGGACCAGCCCCCCAACCGCCCCGCCCTGCCGCCCGAGATCGCGCGGCGGCGCACCTTTGCCATCATCAGCCACCCGGACGCGGGCAAGACCACGCTGACCGAGAAATTCCTGCTCTACGGCGGTGCGATCCAGATGGCCGGACAGGTCCGCGCCAAGGGCGAGGCGCGGCGCACCCGCTCGGATTTCATGCAGATGGAAAAGGACCGGGGCATTTCCGTCTCGGCCTCGGCCATGTCCTTCGATTTCAACGAGTTCCGCTTTAATCTCGTGGACACGCCGGGCCACTCGGACTTTTCCGAGGACACCTACCGCACGCTGACGGCGGTGGATGCCGCCGTGATGGTGATCGACGGCGCCAAGGGGGTCGAGAGCCAGACCCGCAAGCTCTTCGAGGTCTGCCGGATGCGCGACCTGCCGATCCTCACCTTCTGCAACAAGATGGACCGCGAGGCGCGCGACACGTTCGAGATCATCGACGAGATCCAGGAAATGCTGGCGCTGCACGTCACCCCGGCAAGCTGGCCCATCGGCCAGGGGCGCGATTTCCTCGGCTGTTACGACATGCTCAACGACCGGCTCGAGCTGATGGACCGCGCCGACCGCAACCGCGTCGCCGAGACCATAGAGATCGCCGGGCTGGACGACCCGAAGATGGCCGACCACGTCCCCCCCGCGCTGCTGGACAAGCTGCGCGAGGATGTCGAGATGGCGCGCGAGTTACTGCCCGCGCTCGACGCGCAGGCGGTGCGCGAGGGGCAGATGACTCCGATCTGGTTCGGCTCGGCGATCAATTCCTTCGGCGTGCGCGAGCTGATGCAGGGGATCGGCGCCTACGCCCCCGAGCCGCAGCCGCAGCGCGCCACCCCCCGCCAGATCGCCCCCGAGGAGGAGGCGGTCAGCGGCTTCGTGTTCAAGGTGCAGGCCAACATGGACCCGCGCCACCGCGACCGGGTGGCGTTTCTCCGCCTCGCGTCGGGGCATTTCCGGCGCGGCATGAAGCTCACCCATGTGCGCGCGAAGAAGCCGATCACCGTCTCCGCCCCGGTGCTGTTCCTCGCCGCCGACCGGGAACTCGCCGAAGAGGCGTGGGCGGGCGACATCATCGGCATCCCCAACCACGGGCAGTTGCGCATCGGCGACACCCTGACCGAGGGTGAGAACCTGCGCGTCAGCGGCATCCCGGCCTTCGCCCCGGAACTGTTGCAACAGGCCCGCGCGGGCGACCCGATGAAGGCCAAGCACCTGGAAAAGGCGCTGATGCAATTCGCCGAGGAGGGCGCGGCCAAGGTGTTCAAGCCCGCCTTCGGGTCGGGCTTCATCGTCGGCGTGGTGGGACAGTTGCAGTTCGAGGTGCTGGGGTCGCGCATCGAGATGGAATACGGCCTGCCGGTGCGCTTCGAGGGCTCGCAATTCACCTCGGCGCGCTGGGTGACAGGGCCGCACGACAAGGTCGAGGCGTTCATCGCCGCCAACAAGCAACATATCGCCCACGACAATGACGGCGACGTGGTCTATCTCACGCGGCTGCAATGGGACATCGACCGCGTGGCGCGGGATTATCCGGACATCACACTCTCGGCCACCAAGGAGATGATGGTCTGACGCGCGGCCAACGGGCGGCGCGACCGGCGTCAATCGTCGCGTTCGACCTTGGGCAGCTTGTGGGCGATGCCCTTGTGACAGTCGATGCAGGTTGACGATCCGTCCGGCGCATGGCCTTCCATGGCCACCACCTCCATCTTTTCGCGCGACCGGCGCCCCTGCTTCTCGAAATCCATCGCCTCGAAGCTATGGCAGTTGCGGCATTCACGGGAATCCGTGCGCTTCATCACCGCCCAGACATGGTTGGCCATTTCCTCGCGCTTGGCCTCGAATTTCTCCGGTGTGTCGATGGTGCCGCGCACCTTGTGCCAAAGCTCGTTGGTGGCCTGGATCTTGCGCACCACCTTGGGCCCCCAGGCGTGCGGCACATGGCAATCCGAGCAGACGGCGCGCACACCCGAGGCGTTCTTGTAGTGCACGCTGGTCTTGTATTCCTGATAGACGGTGTCGCGCATTTCGTGGCAGGAGACGCAGAATTCCAATGTGTTCGTCGCCTCCATCGCGGTATGGAACCCACCCCAGAAGACAACGCCCCCGATACCGCCGATGACCAGTAACACCCCCTGCCCGATCAGCACACTGGGTCGGGTAAACCAGTGCCAGAGCCGTTTGACGATCCGTATCATGTATTGTGTCCCGAAAGGAATGCCTGCCCGGGCGCCACAGGCTGCGCCCGGTCCGTCCTTGTCATGCCTGGGCCATCACTGGTCGGGCAGTTCCGCGTCGATATAGGCGATGACGTCCGCCGCAATCTGGTGGTCGAGGGCGCGCAGCGCCGGCATCGCCTCGCCCGGCTGGCCGTTGAGTACCTTGTGCATCAATTCCCACGGGTTGCCGGTCAAAGAGCCGAGCATCGGCATTTCCTTGGGTTCCTTGCCATCGACTCCGTGGCAATTGGCGCAGACGGTGTTGTAGATCTGCCTGCCGTTCTCGACGTCGCCGACGATCTTGCCGTCGGTGATGTAGTTGGCATAGTCGCTCTGCCCATGGACGACGAAATTGGCCAGATCGGTCAGATCCTCGTCATAGAGATACTCGCCAAAGCCGTGTTCCGGGGCCGCGAGAAGCGCCACGACGGCCGCCGGATCGCCGCCCTTCATGCCGTTGATGCCCTTGATGCCGGTATAGTGCTTGCCGCTGCTATAGGCCCCGTCGGCCCCCATCCCATCCCAGCCGTGGCATTCCTTGCAGCGCCAGTTCGACTTGGCCTTTTCGGCATATTTCGCATCAGCGGGATAGAGCTTGTGCGACTCGGCTGGTGCCTCTTGTTTCGTCACCTTGTACCACTTGTCATAAAGCTTGCCGCCGCGGGCGATCGAGCCCTCGTCAGCAGCAAGGCTCGCCGTCGCCGCCACCATGCCTACGCCCGTGGCGAGCGCAGCCAGCCGGGCAAATCCCTTGTTCGATACCGGACCCATCGTCATCTCCCTCCGCGTCTCCGGCCTTGCCCACCGGGACAAGCGCCACAGGGGAAATGCTAGGCGCTGCGCTCACCTTTGTCGTTGATGCAGATCATTGAAATCCGCCTCACCCCATCAGATCCGGCAGGATCGTCACGATATCGGGGAAGAACCACAGGATCGCCAGTCCCACCACCTGGATGAGCACGAACGGGAACACGCCCCTGTAGATGTGGCCGGTCGTCACCTCCGGCGGGGCCACCCCGCGCAGGTAGAACAGGGCAAAGCCAAAGGGCGGTGTCAGGAACGAGGTCTGCAGGTTCACCGCGATCATGATCGTCACCCATTTCGGATCGAAACTGCCGCCATAGATCACCGGGCCGACGATCGGGATCACGATGTAGATGATTTCGAGAAAGTCGAGCACGAAGCCAAGAAAGAACAGCACCAGCATCACGATCAGGAACACCTTGAACTCGTTGTCAAAGCTCTTGAGGAATTGCTGGATGTAATGCTCGCCGCCGAACGAGATGACCACGAGGTTGAGAAGCTGCGAGCCGATCAGGATGGTGAACACCATGCTCGTGACCTTGGCCGTCTCGCGCACCACCGGGCTGAGCACACCGCCGGAGTAGAGCACCCAGCAGGCAAAAAGCAGGCCGAACAGCGCGTAGAGATAGGCGGCATAGGCAAAGGTGAACGCCATCCAGCTCTCGAAACTCACCTCCTCGTTGTTGATGCGCAGGTCGAAATTGATGCCGATGAGAATCGCCACCACCACCGCCAGCGTCGAGAACAGGATGATCCGCGGCGACCGGTCCTGGTCGCGCAGCTTGCGGTAAGCCGCCAGCATGATCGCCCCGCCCGCGCCCAGCGCGGCGGCGGGGGTGGGGTTGGTGATGCCGCCCAGGATCGAGCCCAGCACCGCCACGATCAGCACCAGCGGCGGGAATACCACCCGGATCAGCTCGTTCTCCGCCAGCCGCCTTGCGCCATGGGCGCAGCCATAGAGCGCCAGTCCCATAGGGACCGCGAGGATCAGCCATGTCGCCCCCGAGGACATAGTCGGCGAAATGAGCAGGATGTCGGCCAATAGCCCCAGCACGATACCCAGCGCGCCAACCAGCAGCGGCGCGGGCGGGGCCGAGGGCTGCACGCCCCGCGCCAGCGCCAGCACCAGTCCCAGCATCACCATGATCGTGGCCACTCCGCTGCCGATCGGCGCGGCATCCGCCGCCTTTTCGGCGATCAGCGTCTCGATCTCCTCGGGGCTGAGCCGCACGCTCTGTTCCACGCCGCCCGCCTCGTCGATGGCCTCCTGCTCGGCCACCGCCGCATCCCAGGCCTCCTGCCCGTGCAGCTCGATCATCGAGGCGCGGCACTCGTCGCTCACATTGGTGCGCAGCGAGGCGGTCTCGCCCATGTCGGTAAAGCTGTCCACCCGCAGGCTCTGCGAGCCGACCACGCCCAGCGACGTGAGCAGCATCGTACCCGCGACCAGCGCCACCGGCACGCCCGCGAACCAGGTAAAGCGCTCGGAGCGGGTGAGCGGCTCGCCGCCGCTGGCGGCAAGCTGCACCGCCGGGGCCTTGGACGGGTTCACCAGCGCGTAGCCGAAGGCATAGAGCGCATAGAGCAGCGCCAGCAGGATACCGGGCAACAGCGCCGCCTGAAACAGCGTGCCGACCGACACCACCGCCGGCTCGCCCAGGTAGGTCAGCGCGTCGCTGCACCCCGCCAGTTGCGCGCGGTTCTCCTGCGCCACGGAATAAAGATCGCCCGCCAGCGTGCCCAGCAGCACGATCACGATCGAGGGCGGGATGATCTGCCCAAGCGTGCCCGATGCGGCGATCACCCCGGTGGCGATCTGCGGGGAATAGCCGTTGCGCAGCATGGTGGGCAGGCTCAGCAGGCCCATCGTCACCACCGTCGCGCCGACGATGCCCGTCGAGGCGGCGAGGAACGCGCCCACCACCACCACCGACACGGCAAGCCCGCCGGGCAGCGGGCCAAAGACGCGCGCCATGGTGGTCAGCAGGTCGTTGGCGATCTTCGAGCGCTCCAGCGTGATGCCCATCATCACGAACATCAGCACCGCCAGCAGCGTCTCGATCGCCGCCCCCGCCAGCACCCGCTCGTTGATACGGTTGACAATGAAAGAGATATTGCGGTCGAGCGCCATCTCCCACCCGCGCGGAAACACCGGCTCGCCGACGCGCGGCAGCTCCGGATATCGGAAGATCGAGATGGATTCGGGCCGCGCGCCGCTGTTCACCAGCGCGTTATAGGCATCGCTCGACGTGTCGATCGCCTGGTGGATCAGCAGCCCGGCGCTGTCCAGCCCGGCGACGATGGCAAACGACATCACCCCCGCACCGCCGATGGCAAAGGCCACCGGAAAGCCCGACAGGATCCCCCCGAACAGGCACAGGAACACGATGATCAGGCCGATCTCGACGCCGTCAAGTCCGAATAGCATGGCTCACCCGCCCCTTTAATGCGTGCCTTCATAGGCTTCTTCGCCCGCGCCCAGCGTGTCGCGGTCGAGATGTTTGTCGGCGCTCTCCGGCCCTTCGCGGAATTCCAGCAGCGACCGCCAGAAGAACGCCATCGCGTGAAGAAAGATCATGCCGGCAAAGAACACCAGCAGCACCTTGAACAGGAAATACCCGTTGAAGCCGTTGGGGCTAAAGCCGATGGTCTCGACATTCCAGCGCAGCGCCCGCGCCTTCATCAGCAGCCGGTCGATACCGTCAGAGGCCGACGGCTTGGGCACGATCAGGTGCCGCCACAGGAAATACCAGCCATACATCCAGATCAGCACCGCCATCGGCATCATGAAGACGAGGCTGCCCGCCATGTCGATCACGCGCTTGGTGCGGTGGCGGACCTGTGCATAGATCAGGTCCACCCGCACATGCCCGCCCTGCACGAAGGTGTAGGTGCAGCACAGCGCCACCACCATCGCGTTGTAGAGCTTGAGCTCCTCGGCCCACCAGCTGATGTCGAACTCCAGCGGGATGCCCACCCCCAGAACGATGTCGGGCCGCGCAAAGATGCGCTGGATAAAGACGATGACGATCTGCTGCAGCACCATGATCAGCCCCGCCCAGGCCACAAGGCGGCCCACCGTGTTGGCAAACCCTTCGAGCGCGCGCACGCAGGCCCACATGATGCCGGCGCGCCAGATACCGAGCGCGGTCAGCACCAGAAAGGCGGTGAACACCACGAAAAAGAACTCGACCGAGCCGCCGTAAAAGACCACCCGCATGACGGCCTGCTTGTCCGACCAGTCGAGCCACAGGCCCGGATGCGTGACCGCATAGCCGAGATTGACGAAGGCCATCGCGACATTCTGGAAAAACCACAGCACTGCGTCGATCATCTTTCCCCCTCGCACCCGCGCGCCGCCGCGCCGGTGCCTCTCCCGTCCGGGTATGCGCGCAGGCCCCGGATGCGCCGGGGCCTGCGGCCTTTGCTAGACGTCCGTGGTCTTAGCCCAGCACGCGGTTGCGCTGCGCGACATAGGCACCGTCGGATTTCTGGATCCACGAGGACGAGGCCGCCATCGACGCCATGTAGCTGTCATAGACGCGCTTGTAGATGTCATCGCCCATGTTCTCCTGATGCACGGCGTCCGACGCCTCGCCGAAGGCGTCCCAGACGCTGTTGGGGAATTCCAGCGTCTTGACGCCCGCCGATTGCAGGCGCTGCAGCGCGGCGCCGTTGTTGGACAGGAACTGTGCGAGGTTCCACTGGTGCGCCTCGGCGCAGGCGATCTCGACCATCTTCTGCTGCTGCGCGTTCAGGCTCTCGAACACCTCGCGGTTCATGCCGATCGACAGACCCGCGCCCGGCTCGTGGAAACCGGCGGTATAGTAGGTCTTGGTGATCTCCTGGAAACCGGCCTTCTCGTCGGCCCAGGGTCCGATCCACTCGGTCCCGTCGATCGCCCCCGAGGCCAGCGCCTGGTAGACTTCCGAGCCGGGCAGGTTCTGCACGCTTGCGCCCAGCTTGCCCAGCGCCTTGCCGCCAAGGCCGGGCATGCGGAACTTGAGGCCGTTGAAGTCCTCGGGGCCCTTGATCTCCCTCGAGAACCAGCCACCCGCCTGCGCGCCGGTGTTGCCCGCGAGGAACGACTTGAGCCCGAAGATCTTGCCCAGCTCGTCGTGAAAGCCCGCGCCGTCGCCGTGGTAGTACCAGTTGACCAGCTCCTGCGCGGTCATGCCGAAGGGCACCGAGGTAAAGAAGGCATAGGCCGGGTGCTGACCGACGAAGTAGTAATCGGCCCCGTGATACATGTCGGCCTGACCGGCGGTCACCGCATCGAACACCTCGAACGCGCCGACGAGCTCGCCCGCGCCCTTGACGTCCACGGTCAGGCTGCCGTCGGTCATGCCGTTGATGGTGTCGGCCACGCGCTGCGCGGCGTCGAACACACCGGCAAGGCCGCGGCCCCAGGTGGTGACCATGGTGAGCGTGCGGTTGCCCTGCGCGATGGCGGGCGCGGCCAGGGTCGAGGCGGCAGCAGCCCCGCCGCCAAGCGCGGTATTTCTCAGAAACGAACGGCGATCCATTTTTTTCCTCCCGGTTGTATGATGCGGTCGCCTCTCTCCCGGACGTCCCGCGGATCGTTGAGTGTCGGGACATTAGCCCGCGATTCGCGACCTGCAAATACCGATTACTGCGTAGTCACACGAATTTTGTGGCCCCGTCCCGCGTCGATTCGGCCTTGCACCCGCGCGGGCGCGGGTGTTGAACCTCGCCATGAAGCCCAAGATCCTCACCACCCTGCCCGGCTATACCGCGGCGCTGTTCCGGGCCGATCTGCTCGCCGGGATCACCGTGGCCACGGTGGCCCTGCCGCTCAGCATCGCCATCGCCATCGCCTCCGGGGCCCCGCCCGCGACCGGGCTGACCACGGCGATCATCGGCGGGTTCCTCATCTCGGCGCTCGGTGGTAGCCGGGTTCAGATCGGCGGGCCCACCGGGGCCTTCATCGTCGTGGTCTACGGTGTCATCGCCGAGTACGGCCATGACGGGCTGGTGCTGGCGACCCTGATGGCGGGGATCATCATGATGATCGCGGGCGTCTTCAAGGCCGGCAGCCTTGTGAAACACATCCCCGAAGCGGTGATCAGCGGTTTTACCATCGGCATCGCGATCATCATCGCCACCAGCCAGTTGCGCGACCTCTTCGGCCTGTCCGTGACCGACCTGCCCGCCGACTTCCTGCCCAAGATCGCCGCGCTCTGGTCGGCGCGCGACACCTTCGATCCGCGCGCACTCGCGATCGGGGCGGTGGCTCTGACAGTGATCGTCGGGCTGCGCCGTCTGTTGCCGCGCTTTCCGGGGCTGATCGTGGCCATGGCGCTCTGTTCGGCAGCGGTCGCGATGCTCGACCTGCCGGTGGACACGCTGCAATCGCGCTTCGGCGTGCTGCCCAACACCCTGCCGTGGCCACAGATACCGGAGATAACGCTCCAGCGGATGATCGAACTGCTGCCCTCGGCGCTGGTCATCGCCTTTCTCGCCGGGGTGGAGTCGCTGCTGTCGGCCTCCGTGGCCGACCGCATGATCGGCGGCAACACCCGCCCCAATGCCGAGGTAATCGCGAATGGCGTGGCCAATACCGGCGCGGCGCTGTTTGCCGGGCTGCCGGTGACCGGGGCCATCGCGCGCACCGCCACCAATGTCCATGCCGGCGGGCGGACGCCGGTGGCCGGCATGGTGCACGCGCTCGTCATCCTGCTGGTGATGCTGCTTGCCGCGCCGCTCGCGGGGTTTCTCGCCATGCCCGCGCTGGCCGGGCTGTTGCTCGTCACCGCGTGGAACATGTCCGAGCCGCAGCACTGGCACCGCCACCTGGCGGCGCGCCGGTCGGATCAGGTGCTGCTTGTCATCACCCTGGTGCTGACCGTGCTGACCGACCTTACCCTCGCCATCGGGGTGGGGGTCGCGCTCGGGCTGGCGCTGCGCCTGAGACGCCGCCACGTCCCCGAGGCCGAATGGCACGACCCCGAGCGCTGAGCCGCGCGAAAGACTGGATTTCCGGCGCGCGGAGTCGTATCGGAAAGCCATGCCCGCGCGGTTTCACCTCAACTATGGGCAGAAGCTCTTTCTGCTCGCCACGCTGCCGCTGATCCTCACGGCGCTGGCGATCTCGGTCGTGGTGACGCTCGAGTCGCGGCAGATGGCCGAACGCGAGATCGAAACGCTGGAGGCGCAGCTCATCGCCGCCAAGCGTGCGGAGCTGAAGAATTACATCTCCATCGCGCGCACCGCCTTCGTCAACATCTATGGCCGCGCCGCCCCCGACGACCGCGAGGCGATGCAACAGGTCAGCCAGATCCTCGCCGCGATGCTCTACGGGCAGGACGGCTATTTCTTCGTTTTCGACTATGACGGCACCAACCTCGTCAGCCCCAGGCGCACCGAACTTATCGGGCGCGACTGGACCGGGCTGGAGGATTCGTCGGGCGTGCCCGTCACCAACGAGCTCATACGGCTGGCGCGCTCCGGCGGGGGCTATCACAGCTTCATCTGGCCCAAGCCCTCGACCGGCGAGCGCACGCAGATGGTGGCCTATGTCATCGGGCTTCAGGACTGGCGCTGGGCGATCGGCACGGGGGTGTTCATCGACGACGTGATCGCCGCCGTCGCCGCCTCGCGCCAGCAGGTCGAGACGCGCGTGCAGCGCACCTTCTTCTTTATCGGCGGGGCGACGATCCTCGCGCTGGTCTTCGTGTTCGTGACCGGCCTCTTCATCACCATCCGCGAGCGCCGCCTCGCCGATGCCAAGCTCAAGCGGCTGACGCAGCGGGTGTTCGACGCGCAGGAGGAAGAGCGCGGGCGCGTCGCGCGCGAACTGCACGACGGCATCAGCCAGATCCTCGTCGGCGTGCGCTACGCGCTGGAAACCGCGCGCAGGCGGCTGGCCACGGGAGATGCGCGCGCCGGCGACACACTCGACCGCGGGGCCCTGCACCTCTCCACCGCCATCCAGGAGGTGCGCCGCATCAGCCGCGACCTGCGCCCCGGCGCGCTCGACGATCTCGGCCTCGGCCCCGCGCTCAAGGCGCTGTCGGAGGATTTCGGCCGTCGCACCGGCATCGTCACCGAATTCGACACCGTGGTGTTCCGCAACCGGCTCGACGACGAGGCCAAGATCGCGCTCTACCGCGTCGCGCAGGAGGCGCTCACCAATATCGAGCGCCATTCCGGCGCGACCCGCGTCCATATCGACCTGCGCGGCCACGCAAGCGGCGGCACCCTGCGCATCACCGACAACGGCTGCGGCATCGACACCGCGCGCGCCGGCGCGGGCGGCGGGCTCGGGCTGCGCAACATGCAGGAACGCATCGAGCAGATCGACGGGAGCCTCACGATCCGCTCCACGTCCGAGGGCACCGAGATCGCGGCCACCGTGCCGCTCACCCATCTTCTCACGCCACAGGGCCAGTCCGAGACGGTCCCCGAAACGAAAAGGGCAACGGCATGACCCACGCTCCCACCCGCGTCGTCATCGTCGACGATCACCCGATGGTCACCGAGGGCATCCAGTCCATCCTCGAAGGCTATGAAGATATCGAGGTGATCGCCGCGCTCGCCAGCGGGCAGGCGATCATCGACCAGGTCGGAGAGCTTGCCCCCGACGTGGTGCTGCTCGACCTCAACATGCCGGGCATCGGCGGGCTCTCGACCGCCGAGATCCTGCTCGAACGCCGCCCCGGCACGCGCATCCTGATCCTGTCGATGCACGACAGCCCCGAATATATCGCTTCGGCGCTCAGCCACGGCGCCTTGGGCTACGTGCTCAAGGACGTGCCGGTGGACGAGATCAAGCGCGCCATCGACGCGGTGATGGCCGGAGAGCGCTATCTGTGCACCGGCGCGCAGGGCTCGCTCGCGCCCTACGCGGCACCCGAGCGCGAACAGCTCACCAACCGCGAGCAGACCATCCTGCTCCTGCTCGCTCAGGGCAAATCCAACAAGGAGGTCGCGTGTGCGCTCGATATCTCGGTGCGCACGGTCGAGACCCACCGCAAGAACATCAAGCGCAAGCTCGGCATCTCCTCCACCGCGGGGCTGACACGCTACGCGCTCGAACATGGCGTGTTGCAGGGCACCGGCGTGCGTATCTGATCCGGGCGCGGAACGGATTGACACAAAACGGGAACACCTGTAGAACGTGATCGACCTGTGCGAACGGAGGCCGTGATGCTGACCCGAAAACAACGCGACCTGCTGGAATTCATTCACAAGCGCGTGCAGCGCGACGGTGTCCCGCCCAGCTTTGACGAGATGCGCGAAGCCCTTGATCTGCGCTCGAAGTCCGGCATCCACCGGCTGATAACGGCGCTCGAGGAACGCGGCTTCATCCGGCGGCTCGCGCATCGCGCCCGCGCCATCGAGATCGTGCGCCTTCCCGACATGATCGCCGATCAGGGGCAGACCGGGTTCGTCCCGCGCGTGGTCGAGGGGGATCGCCGCTCCGCCCCGCCGCACCCCGCCAACGCCCTGCCGGTCGAAACCGCGGACGCGCTGTCGCTGCCGGTGATGGGCCGCATCGCCGCCGGCACACCGATCGAGGCGATCGCCCATGCCAGCCACAATATCAGCGTCCCCGCCGGGATGATCTCGGGGCAGGGCGATCACTACGCGCTCGAAGTCAAGGGCGATTCCATGATCGACGCCGGTATCAATGACGGCGACGTGGTCATCATCCGCGAAACGCAGGTGGCCGATAACGGCGACATCGTGGTCGCGCTGGTCGAGGATCAGGAGGCCACGCTCAAGCGTTTCCGGCGCAGCGGGCACACCATCGTGCTCGAGGCCGCCAACCCCGCCTACGAGCCGCGTGTCCTGCCGCAGGACATGGTGCGCGTGCAGGGCCGCCTCGTCGGGCTGATCCGCACCTACTGATCCGTCGCGGGGGCCCACGGGCGCCGCCCTGCCAGCGCCGCGGCGCCCGGCAGCGGCGTGCCGTCGGCGGCGAACGCCAGCGAGCCGGTCTCGCGCAGCGTGCGCGGAGACGCGACGCGGCAGCCGCCTTCGGGCGGCCCCTCCGGATCGGCCGTCAGCACGAGGATTTTCGCCCCCGCGCAATCGAGCGGCCCGCGCGCCGCGGCGCGGCCAGGCCGCGCGCTGACCGCGAAGGGGGCCAGCAGATCGTCGCGCCAGCGCGCGTGCGCCTCCTCCTGCGCGACCGGATCGCCGTCGTTCTCCAGCCAGTTGCGCGCCACGAACCCGCCGCCCCTCGGCTTGTTGAGCGCGCGGCCCGCCCCGGTCATCACGCCCACCAGCCCGCCGCTGTCGGCGATCAGCAGCGCCGGGCGCTCGGCCTGCGTCCACAGCCCCGCGGCCACCGCCACCGGCACCAGGCCCAGCAGCCGCGCCCGCCCCTGCCACAGCACCACGAAGAGCGCGCCCAGCGCGATCACCGGCAGCACCGCCGGTCCGGGTGCCACCACCGGTATGCGCGCCCCCTCCAGCCCCGCGGCCCGGTTCGCGACACCGAGAATCCAGTCGAGCCCCAGCCCCATCGCCCACAGCGGCAGCGCGTCGAGCCCAACAGGCAGCAACAGCGCCGCGATCACCGCTGCGGGCATCACCAGCACGCCCATCAGCGGCACGCTCAACAGGTTGGCGGGCAGGCCGTATTGCGCGAGCTGGTTGAAATGCGCCGCCGCCACCGGCGCGGTCGCGGCGCCCGCCACCGCCGACGAGACGACCACCGCCAGCACCGGGCGCAGCCAGCGCGGCCCCATCGGCACCTGCGCGTCGCGCAGCCAGCCGAACACCGCGACAAGCGCCACCGTGGCGGCGAACGACATCTGGAAACCGGGGCCCGGCAGCGCCTCGGGCCGCAGCACCAGCACGATGATCGCCGCCACCGCGACCGCGCGCAGGCTGAACGCGCGGCGGTCGAGCATCACCGCCACCAGCATCACCGAAACCATGACAAAGGCGCGCTCGGTGGCCACGTTGCCCCCCGACAGGCCCAGATAGCCCGCCCCCGCGAGGATCGCGAGCGCGGCGGCGATCTTCTTGGTGGGCCAGACCAGCGCCACCCGCGGAACCGCCGCCAGCACCAGCCGCGCGGCGGCAAAGACGAACCCCGCGAGCAGCCCCATGTGCAGCCCCGAGATCGCCAGCAGGTGCGCGAGGTTGGACAGGCGCATGTCCTCCAGCGTGTCCTGCGACAGGCCCGATCGGTCGCCGGTCATGATCGCGGCGGCAAAGGCCCCGGCCTGCCCCGGCAGACGCTCGCGGACATGACCGGCCAGCGCCATGCGCGTGCGAAAGAGCGGCTGCGCACCCGCCGCCCGGGCCAGCGCCAGCACCGGCACGCGGGTATAGCCGACCGCGCCGATCCGCTGAAACCACGCGTGGCGGCGGAAGTCGAAGCCACCCGGCTCGACCGGCCCGCCGGGGGGCACCAGATGGCCGGTTGTCATCACCCGCAGCCCCGGCGCGACGTCGGCCACATCCTGCGCCGCGACCCCGTGCAGCGACAGGCGCACCCGCCGGGGCACCCGCTCGGGATCCATCCGCGAGAGCACCACCCGGTCGAGCGTGATCCGCAGCGCATCCGAGGCCGAGCGGTCGATCGCCACAATCCGCCCCTCCACCGGCCCGTAATAGCGAAAGCCCAGCACCGGCCCCGCCACCAGATGCGTGCGCAGCCCCGCAACGGCCACCCCCGCGAGCAGCACCGCCAGCGCACAGACCAGCGGCCCCGACCATTCCCGCCCGCGCCACAGCGCCAGCCCCAGCAGGGCCGCCGCAATCGCCCCGCAGGCGGCGAGCATCGCCCCCGGCGGTTCGGCCGGCAGGGCGAAATAGAGGCCGACCCCGCAGGCCAGCAGGACCGGCACCCATGGAAACAGCGCCCCGCGCTGACGCAGCCATCCGCGCTCGATCATCTCCGGGATGCGTGCCACTTGTCTCCCTCCCGGCGGGCCGATAGACAGGCGGCATTCTCGCCCGACATCCCTTAAGAAAAGGTTAAACCCGCCGATGAGCCAACAGGTCGTGACCCGTTTCGCCCCCTCGCCCACCGGGTTCCTGCACATCGGCGGGGCGCGCACGGCGCTGTTCAACTGGCTTTATGCGCGCGGGCGCGGGGGTAAGTTCCTGCTCCGCATCGAGGATACCGACCGCGCCCGCTCCACCCCCGAGGCAAGCCGCGCGATCCTCGACGGGCTCGCCTGGCTCGGCCTCGGCCATGACGGCGAAGCCATGAGCCAGGCCGCCCGCGCCGACCGCCACGCCGAGGTGGCGTATCAGCTTCTGGCCGCAGGCCGCGCCTACAAGTGTTTTGCCACCCAGGACGAAATCGAGGCGTTCCGCGAAGCCGCCCGCGCCGAGGGCCGCTCGACCCTGTACCAGAGCCCGTGGCGCGACGCCGACCCGGCCACCCACCCCGGGGACGGCGCGCCCCATGTCATCCGCATCAAGGCCCCGCGCGACGGCGCGACGGTGATCGCCGACGCGGTGCAGGGCGACGTGTCGATCCGCAACGATCAACTCGACGACATGGTGCTCCTGCGCAGCGACGGCACGCCGGTCTACATGCTCGCCGTGGCGGTGGACGATCACGACATGGGCGTGACCCACGTGATCCGCGGCGACGACCACCTCAACAACGCCGCGCGCCAGATGCTGATCTACCGGGCGATGGGCTGGCCGCTGCCGGTCTATGCCCATATCCCGCTGATCCACGGGCCTGACGGCAAGAAACTCAGCAAGCGCCACGGCGCGCTCGGCGTGGACGAGTATCAGCGCATGGGCTACCCGGCGGCCGGGATGCGCAACTATCTCGCCCGCCTCGGCTGGAGCCACGGCGATGACGAATTCTTTACCGACGCGCAGGCGCGGGCGTGGTTCGACATCACCGGCATCGGCAAGTCCCCCGCGCGGCTCGACTTCAGGAAGCTGGAGAATCTCTGCGGCCAGCATATCGCCGCGACGGAGGATGCTGCGCTGCTGCATGAATTGCAGGGATTCCTCGCCGCGACCGGCGCGCAGCCCCTGTCAGAGGACAAGGCGTCGCTGCTGGAACGCGGTATGTATTGCCTCAAGGACCGGGCCAAGACATTCCCGGAACTACTTGACAAGGCAGCATTTATCATGGCCGACCGCCCGATCGAACCGGACGGGCGGGCGGCGGCCCAATTGGATAATGTATCCCGTGGTATACTGACGGAATTGACGCCGCACCTGCAAAATGCTACGTGGTCCCGCGACAGCCTCGAGACCGTGGCGACGGCGACCGCCGAGCGCCACGGGATCAAGTTCGGCAAGCTGGCGGGACCGCTCCGGGCCGCGCTGGCAGGACGCACGGCAACGCCGAGCGTGTTCGACATGATGCTGGTCCTCGGGCGGGAGGAAACGATCGCCCGGCTGACCGACGCCGCTTGCGACGAGGGGTAATCCTCTGGCAAGGAGATGAATGGACCCAGTCCGGCGCGCCGCCACGCGGCCCCGGACTCTGAGAGGGAGGACCCCGGAATGTCAGACAAGCAAAGAACCGCGAAGCTCGAAATCGACGGCAACACCTACGATCTGCCGATCTTTTCGCCCACGGCGGGCCCCGACGTGGTGGATATCCGCAAGCTCTACGGCACGGCGGGCGTCTTCACCTACGATCCCGGCTTCACCTCGACGGCAAGCTGCGACAGCACCATCACCTTCATCGACGGCGACAAGGGCGAACTGCTGCATCGCGGCTACCCGATCGACCAGCTTGCCGGCAAGTCGCATTTCCTCGAGGTTTGCTACCTGCTGCTCTACGGCGAGTTGCCCAAGCCCGCCGAACTCGAGGATTTCGAGGCCCGCGTGACCGGGCACACCATGCTGCACGAGCAGATGGTGTATTTCTTCCGCGGCTTCCGCCGCGACGCGCACCCGATGGCGATCATGGTGGGCGTGGTGGGCGCGATGTCGGCCTTCTACCATGACAGCACCGATATCAGCGACCCGTGGCAGCGCGAGGTGGCGTCGATCCGCATGATCGCCAAGATGCCGACCATCGCCGCCTGGGCCTACAAGTATTCCATCGGGCAGCCCTTCGAGTATCCGCGCAACGATCTCGACTACGCGTCGAACTTCCTGCGCATGTGCTTCTCGGTTCCGGCCGAGGAATACGAGGTCAACCCGATCCTGAGCCGCGCGATGGACCGGATCTTCACCCTGCACGCCGATCACGAGCAGAACGCCTCGACCTCGACGGTGCGGCTCGCGTCAAGCTCGGGGGCCAACCCGTTCGCCTGCATCGCCGCCGGCATCGCCTGCCTGTGGGGGCCCGCGCATGGCGGCGCCAACCAGGCCTGCCTCGAAATGCTGCGCGAGATCGGCACGCCCGACCGCATCCCCGAATTCATCGCCCGCGCCAAGGACAAGGACGACCCGTTCCGCCTGATGGGCTTCGGCCACCGCGTCTACAAGAACTTCGACCCGCGCGCCAAGGTGATGAAACAGTCCGCCGACGAGGTGCTCGAGCTTCTGGGCGTCGAGAACAACCCGACGCTGCAGGTCGCCAAGGAACTGGAAAAACAGGCGCTGGCCGACCCGTATTTCACCGAGAAGAAGCTGTTCCCCAATGTCGATTTCTACTCCGGCATCATCCTCGAGGCGATGGGCTTTCCGACCTCGATGTTCACGCCCATCTTCGCGGTGTCGCGCACCATCGGCTGGATTTCCCAGTGGAAGGAAATGATCAGCGACCCGCAGATGAAGATCGGCCGCCCGCGCCAGCTCTATCAGGGCGAGACGCTGCGCGACTACGTGGACATCGAAAAGCGCTGACCCGCGAAAGCCGCCCCCATATCCGCAGCAAGGCCCGCCATTGGCGGGCCTTGTCCGTTCGCGGATCGTGGTGTGGGCCGGTCCGGGTCGGATGACCGCGCGGGGCCGCCAACCGCACGACCGCCCCGGGCGATCCCCGCCCGTTACCAGTCCATCACCACCTTGCCGGAATTGCCCGAGATCATCGCGGCGAACCCCGCCTCATAATCGTCGATCCCGATCCGGTGGGTGATCAGCCCCGACACATCCAGCCCCGATTGCACCAGCGCGATCATCTTGTACCAGGTCTCGAACATCTCGCGGCCATAGATGCCCTTGATATGCAGCATCTTGAAGATCACCGCGTTCCAGTCCACCGCGAATTCGGTGGGCGCAATCCCCAGCAGCGCCAGCTTGCCGCCATTGTTGAGCCGCGCGATCATCTGCTGCATCGCCGGCGCGGCCCCGGACATCTCCAGCCCGACGTCGAACCCCTCGGTCATGCCGATGCCGTCCATCACGTCGCGCAATTGCTGATTGCCCACATCGACCACATGCTGCACCCCCATCCGCCGCGCCAGATCAAGGCGGTAGGGGTTGATATCGGTGATCACCACCTTGCGCGCGCCAACCTTTTGCGCGACCAGCGCACCCATGATCCCGATCGGCCCGGCGCCCGTCACCAGTACGTCCTCGCCCACCAGATCGAAACTCAGCGCGGTGTGCACGGCATTGCCGAACGGGTCGAAGATCGCCGCGATCTCGTCGGGGATGTCCTCGGGGATCGGCACCACGTTCATCTCGGGAATACAGACATACTCCGCGAAAGAGCCGGGCCGGTTCACGCCCACGCCGCGCGTGTTGCGGCACAGATGCCCCCGCCCCGCGCGGCAATTGCGGCACGCCCCGCAGACGATATGCCCCTCGCCCGACACCCGCTGCCCGATCCTGTACTTGGTAGCGGCAGGCCCGGTATCCACGATCTCGCCGACAAACTCATGCCCCACCACCATCGGCACCGGCACCGTCCGGGCCGAGAATTCATCCCATTTCCAGATATGCACATCGGTGCCGCAAATCGCGGATTTCCTCACCTTGATCAGCACATCCGCCGGGCCGACCTCGGGCACCGGCACATAGTCCATCCAGAGGCCCGGCTCGGGCTTCGCCTTCACCAGTGCCTTCATCTCATTCTGCATTGCCCTGCCCCCACAAATCGGTGCTCAGATATTTCAAGCCGCTGTCGCAAACCACGAAGGCGACACAGCCACCGCGCTCCGGCCCTCGCAACAGCCGGACCGCCGCCGCCAGATTGGCCCCGGCGGAATAGCCGCCGAAAATGCCCTCGGTCCGGGCCAGAAGCCGCGCATGCTCCGCCGCCTCGGCCCCCGTGACCGTCACATCCCCCGCCAGATCGACCCCGCGCAGATGCACGAGATCGGGCATCGAGTATCCGCCGCCCTGTATCGGATGATCCGCCCGGTCAGGTTGCACCGCGTAGCACCGCACCCCCAAGGGCGCGAAGACCCGCGCCGCACCGCCGATCGTCCCGCCAGAGCCGACGAAATCGCAAAACGCCGTCACCGCATGGCCCGACTGCTCCCAGATCTCGGGCGCGGTGCCGGTGGCATGCGCCTCCGGGTTGCCCTCCCGCGCGAACTGATCCGCCCGGAACGCGGCGCGATCCTCCGTGATCCGCCGCGCCGCCGCCTCGACCAGCGCCAGATCCGCCCCCGACACCTCGCCGGGCTTTGCGCCCTCCGCTTGGCGCACCAGCACCACCTCCGCGCCGAGGCCGCGCATCATCCGCGCCCGCTCCTCGGAATTGCCAGCGCTCATCACCGCGACAAAGGGATGCCCCAGCACCGCACAGACAATCGCCAGCCCGGTGCCCATGTTGCCCGAGGTCAGTTCCACCACCACCTGCCCATCGCGCAACTCACCGCTCGCGCGCGCGGCCTCGATGATCGCCCGCGCCGCACGGTCCTTCTTGGAAAACCCGGGGGTGAGATAATCGAGCTTGGCCAGCAACCGCCCCTCAAGGTCCAGCGCCGCGCGGATGCGGTGCAACTCGACCAGCGGCGTATCGCCAATCGCCTCGATCACCGATGGCAGCGGCGTCATGCAATGACCCCCAACGCGCGCCCGACCGACTCAAAAGCGTCAATCGCCCGGTCCAGCATGTCGCGGCTCAATGCGGCACTCATCTGCGTGCGGATGCGGTCCTGCCCTTTCGGCACCACCGGGTACGAAAACGCCGTCACGTAGACACCCCGCGCGTTCAGCTTGGCCGCCATCTCCTGCGCCAGCTTCGGGTCGCGCAGCATCACCGGGATGATCGCGTGCTCACCGGGCAAGAGCTCAAACCCCAGCGCCCCCATCCGCGCGCGGAAATACGCCGCATTCTCCCACAGTCGCGCCCGGAGCGCCTCGCCATCCTCCAGCATGTCAAAGACCTTGAGCGACGCGCCGGCGATGACAGGCGCCAGCGTGTTCGAGAAGAGATAAGGCCGCGAGCGCTGCCGCAACCAGTCCACCACTTGGCGAGATGCCGCCGTATACCCGCCCGACGCGCCGCCCAGCGCCTTGCCCAGCGTGCCGGTCAGGATATCCACCCGGTCCATCACCCCGAAATGCTCGGGCGTGCCGCGCCCCGTGGCCCCGACAAAGCCGGTCGCGTGGCAATCATCCACCATCACCAGCGCATCATACCGCTCCGCCAGATCGCAGATCTCGTCGAGCGGCGCGTAATACCCGTCCATCGAAAACACGCCATCGGTCGCAATCAACCGATGCCGCGCCCCCTGCGCCTCCTGCAAACAGCGCTCCAGATCCGCCATGTCGCGATTGCCATAGCGCCAGCGCTGCGCCTTGCACAGCCGCACCCCGTCGATGATGCTCGCATGGTTGAGCGCATCCGAGACGATCGCGTCCTCCGGCCCCAGAATGGTCTCGAACAACCCGGTATTGGCATCAAAGGCGGCGGCGTAGAGGATCGCATCCTCTTTCCCCAGAAACCCGGCAATCCGCGCCTCCAGCGCCTTGTGCTCTTCCTGCGTGCCGCAGATGAACCGGACGCTCGCCATGCCGAACCCGTAGCGATCCAGCGCCGCATGCGCCGCCGCGATGACCTCCGGGTTGTCGGCGAGCCCGAGGTAATTGTTGGCGCAAAGGTTCACCACCTCGGCCCCGTCCGCAAGCCGCACCTCGCCCGCCTGCATCGAGGCGATCACCCGCTCGGACTTGTAAAGCCCCTCCTCGCGCAGCCCGTCGAGCCGCCCGGCCATATCCGCATCGAACCGATCCCGTGCCGTCATGATCCCCTCCTTCATCTTGCCCCAAATATCCCGGGGGAGCCGCCCGGCACGGGCGACGGGGGCAGCGCCCCCTCATCCCTCGGCCACCCGCGGCCGCCCCCCGGCCTCTACCACGATCTCCGCCTCCAGGAACACCCGCCGCCCCTCGGCCTCCGCCTCGCGCACCTCCCGCCGCGCGCGCACCTGCACATCCACCGCCCCCGCGGCCTCCGCCGCCGCCCGCGCCTCGGCCCCCAGCGCCGCCTCCAGCGCCGCCATCGCCGCCTCCGCGTCGCCGAAATCCTCCGGCCCGGCCTCCAGATGCGCGCGATACCGCCCCGCGGCGGGGGCCGTCACCACCCCCGCGCGCCGGATCACCACCCGGCCCACCACCGCGCCAATGGCGTTGGCCACGCCGGCATCCCCCGGCACGATCATCTCGCAGCCCAACCGCGCCCCCACCGCCGGGTAATAGCTCGCCGCCGACGCGCCCAGCCCGATCACCGGCACGCCCAGCCCGGTCTCGATCCGCACCAGCCCCCGGTGCGGCCCCAGCCCCCGCTGCATCAGCACATGCGCCGCCAACGCCTCGGGCGGCAGGCCGAACGCCTCCTCCTCCTCGGCAAACCCCACCTCCAGCAGCGCCAGCGCCGTCTGATGCGTCAGCCGCGCGACGATCATCGCCGCCAGCGCCGCCGCCCCATCGGCCAGCCGCGCACCCGATCCGACCCGCTTGCGCGCCACCAGCGCCAGCGCCAGCCGCGCCGCCTCCGCGTCCCAGGCGTCCAGCCTGCCCAGCACATGCGCCGCATCCGACGGCGTCACCCCGCCCAGTTGCACCAGCCCCCGACGCACCAGCCGGCCCAGAGCGCTGCGATCCATGCGGCTCCGCAGCACCCCGCCAAGCGGCCACACATCCGCCCCGATCCGCGCCAGCAGCGCCGCCTCGCGCTCCGACAGGCCGCCGGCCTCGATCCCCGGCACCGCCCGCACAAAGCGCGCATCCATCTCGCCCGGCACCGCCGCGCGCGCCTGCGCCTCCAGCGCCCGATGCACCGCCGCGGGGGCCTCCACCGCCATCAGGCTCACCGGCACCAGCCGCCGCGGCCCGAGGATCACGCCGCCCGCCAGCCCCTCGGCCACATGCACCTCGCTGTCACCGCCAAGGCCGAAGGTGCGCATCGCCACCGCCTCGACCATCGTGCGCCAGGGGCCCACGCGCGCCCCCTCCGGGTCGATCGCGGGGCGCCCGCCGCGCAGCACCGCCACATCGGTCGTCGTCCCGCCGATATCCGAGACCAGGGCGTGCCCGGCCCCGGTCAGCCACCGCGCCCCCACGATACTCGCCGCGGGCCCGCTCAGGATCGTCTCGATGGGCCGCTCCCGCGCCTGCGCCGCCGAGATGAGCGCGCCGTCGCCGCGCACCACCATCAGCGGCGCGGTGATCCCCTGCGCCCGCAACACCCCCTCCGCCCGCTCGATCAGCCGCGCGATCATGCCGATCAGCCGCGCATTGAGCAGCGCGGTCAGCGCCCGTTTCGGCCCATTGAGCTTGGCCGACAGGTGGTGCGACAGGCTCACCGGCCTGCCGGTCACCTCGCGGATGATCTCCGCCGCGCGCAATTCGTGGCCCGGGTTGCGCGTGGCGAACAGCCCGGCCACGGCATAGGCCCCGGCCCCCTGCCCCGCCTCCAGCCACGCCCGCAGCGCCGCCTCGTCCAGCGGCGCGGCCTCGGTGCCGCCCGCGCCATGCCCGCCCGCGATCACCAGCGCCGGATCGCCACCCAGCGCCTCGCGCAGCCCCTGCGCCGCCAGATCGCTCTCGCGAAACCCGATATGCACCAGCCCGGCGCGCCCGCCCTGCCCCTCGACCAGCGCATTGGTGGCCAGCGTCGTCGACAGCGACGCCAACCCGACGTCGCGCGCATCCGCACCGCCCTGCCGCAACACCTCCGCCACCGCCGCGCCGATCCCGATCGCCAGATCGTGCCGCGTGGTCAGCGCCTTGGCACTCGCCACCACCTCGGTCTCGTCGCGCAGCAGCACGGCGTCGGTATAGGTACCACCGGTATCCACCCCCAGAAGCAATGCCATGCGCCCCGCCCTTCTCTGCCCCCGACGCGCCTAGCCCGGATGCGTGCCCTTAGTCCTGCCCGTTTGCGTCATCGGACAGTCGCATGACCGCCCATCGCGCCGCATCCGCCACCGCCGCATCCGCATCTCCGCAATGCCCCTGCGCCACCGCGCGCAAGCGCGGCTCCCCCGAATTGCCGATCGCGTAGAGCACGTTCCGCAAGAACCGGTCGCGCCCGATCCGCTTGATCGGCGAGCCGGAAAACCGCGCCCGGAACCCGGCATCGTCCAGCGCCGCCAGCTCCACCAGCTTCGGCGCCACAAGGTCGTCGCGCGCGGCATACTTCACCTCCCGCGCCTCGACGGCAAACTTGTTCCATGGGCACACCGCCAGGCAATCGTCGCAGCCGTAAATCCGGTTGCCCAGCATGGGCCGCAGCGCCTCGTCCACCGGCCCCTTGTGCTCGATCGTCAGGTAGGAAATGCAGCGCCGTGCATCCAGTTGGTAGGGTGCCGGGAACGCATCCGTCGGGCACACGTCGAGACACGCCCGGCACGACCCGCAATGATCCGCCTCCGCGCCGTCCGGCTCCAGATCGAGCGTGGTAAACACCGACCCGATGAAAAACCAGCTCCCCAGGTCCCGACTCACCAGGTTGGTATGCTTGCCCTGCCAGCCAAGGCCGGCCGCCTCGCCCAGCGGCTTCTCGGGCACGGGGGCGGTATCGACAAACACCTTGACCTCGCCGCCCGCCTCGGCGATCAGCCACCGCGCCAGCCGCTTCAGCCGCTTCTTGACCGTGTCGTGATAGTCCCTGTTCCGGGCATAAACCGAGATATTCCCCCGATCCCGCCGCGCCAGCCCCGCCAGCGGGTCCTCCTCCGGCGTATAGCTCTCGCCCAGCACGATCACGCTGCGCGCCTCGGGCCACAGCACGTCGGGCGCACCCCGCCAGTGGCTGCGCTCCTCCAGCCAGCCCATCTGCCCGTGATAGCCGCGCGCGAGGAACGCCGCCAGCCGCTCCGGCACATGGCCCACATCCCACGGACGGCACAGCCGACAGGCATCGAACCCCTCGGTCCGCGCCCGCGCCACCAGCTTCTGTTTCAGTTCATCCTTCATGTTTCCGGCAAATACCCCGGGGGACGCGCCGCTCGCGGCGACGGGGGCGGCGCCCCCGCACCCCGGATATCAGAAATCCAGGTCGGCATAATGCGCCGGCGGCGGAAACCCCGGCACCTGATCCGCGAGAATCCCCCGGAACGCGGGCCGCGACTTGATCTTGGCATACCAGTCCTTGACCGCCTCCGACCTGTGCCAGTCCACGTCCGAAATATAGTCCAGCGCCGACAGATGCGCGGCCGCCGCGAAATCCGCCATCGTCATCGCGTCCCCCGCCAGCCACCGCCGGTGATCCAGCAGCCACGCCATGTAGTCGAGGTGAAACTTGATCGCCCGCGCCCCGTCCTTGACGTTGCGACTGTCGGGAAAGCCCTGCTTCATGATCTTCTTGTTGACCCGTTCGTAGAGCAGCCTCGCCGTCACCTCGTGGTGGAACTTGTCGTCGAACCACCCCACCAGCCGCCGCACCTCGTACCGCGCCTCGGCCCCTTTCGGCATCAGCGGCGGTTCGGGGTGGCGCTCGTCGAGATATTCGCAGATCGCGGCGCTCTCGGCCATGGTCTGCCCGTCGATACGCAGCACCGGCACCTTGCCGCCCGGATTGCGCCGCAGGAAATCCGCGTCCCGCTCCCAGTAGCGCTCCTCCACCAGTTCGCACTCGATCCGCTTCTCGGCCAGCACCAGCCGCACCTTGCGGCAAAACGGCGAGAGCGGAACGTGGTAGAGCCGGGCCATGTCGAATGCGTGCCTTTCATCGGGGAAAACACCCCCTCCATGCCCCCTTTGGCGCGCGGTTTCAATCCTCGAAACAGGCGGCGCGCCCGTCGCGGGCGATGGTCGCCGCCCCGTCCATGATCGCCGCCGCGCGGGCCCGCAACGCCGCCGTCGGGCGACTCGCCGAGCGCTCCCCGGGATCGGGCAGCACGGCGGCGAGCCTGGCCGCCTGCACCGCGCTCAGATCCGCCGCCGCCACCCCGAAATAATGCCGCGCCGCGGCCTCCACCCCGAACACGCCCTCGTCGAACTCGGCGAGGTTGAGATACACCTCCAGCACCCGCCGCTTGGGCCAGACCGCCTCCATCAGCGGCGTGATCGCCGCCTCCAGCGCCTTGCGCGCCCAGTTGCGCCCGTGCCACAGCCACACGTTCTTGACCACCTGCTGGCTGATGGTCGAGGCCCCGCGCCCAGCCCCTTCGGCGATGGCGTCGCGAATGGCCGCCATGTCAAACCCCCAGTGCAGGCAGAAATTGGCGTCCTCGGCGGCCACTGCCGAACGCGCCATCACCGGCGCGATGCGCGCCATCGGCACCGGCTCGCGCGCCACCGAGCCCAGCCGCCGCGCCTCCTGCCAGGTGTGGATCGTCACCGGCGGCTCCACCCAGCGATAGGCCAGCAGGCTCAGCGCCAGCACCGCCACCACGCCAAGCGCGCCCCGCCACAGCCAGCGCCGCAGCCTGCACCACGGCCCCGCCGGGGCCGCCCGCCGTCGCCCCTTCGCCGTCTTCTTCCTGCGTCCTGCCCGTGCCATGCCCCAGCTATAGCCGCCCGCCGCGCCCGGCAAAACCGCTTTGGCGCGACCGGCGGGGTTTGACTGGCGAAAATGCCCGGATCGGCGCGGCCCCGGCACGCGCCCGGCTTCTTCTTGGCAAAAATACTCATGCGACGGGGGACACAAGCGCCCCCCGCGCACGCCGAACTCACTCCGCCGGGATCGCCTCCGGCTCCACCCCCAGCGGATGCGCGATCTTGTCGAGCATCTCGCGCGGGCAAAGCTGCACGAAACGCGGCAATTCGCGGTCCCAGTATTGCAGGATATCCGCCGCCCGCCGCGAGCCGGTCTCGGCGAGATGGCGCTCGATCAGCCCCTTGAGTTCCTCCTGCCAGTGCGGCTCGGTCACCGGGCAGGCGACCAGCGTCTCGCCGTTGACCAGCGCCGGCGCGCGGCCCTCGGGGTCATGGATATAGGCCATGCCGCCGGTCATGCCGGCACCGAAATTGGCCCCGATCCCGCCGAGAATCACCGCCACGCCGCCGGTCATGTACTCGCAGCCGTTGCTGCCGCAGCCCTCGACCACCACATGCGCGCCCGAGTTGCGCACGGCAAACCGCTCGCCCGCCCGGCCCGCGGCAAACAGGTATCCTTCGGTCGCCCCATAGAGGACCGTATTGCCGATGATCGTGTTGTCATGCGCGACAAGCGGGCTCTCCATCGGCGGGCGCACCACGATGGTGCCCCCCGACAGGCCCTTGCCGACATAGTCGTTGGCATCCCCCGAGACCTCGATCTTCAGCCCCGGCGCCGCGAACGCGCCCAGCGATTGCCCGGCGCTGCCGCGCAGCTTCACGGTCAGGTGATCGGGCTGCAGGCCGTTGCGCATGCCAAAGCGCCGCACGATATGGCTGCTGACCCGCGTGCCCACCGTCCGGTGCGTGTTCTGCACCGTGTAGTGAAGCTGCATCTTCTCGCCATCCTCAAGGAACCGCGCCGCGTCGCGCACGATCTCGGCGTCGAGCGTGTCGGGCACCTCGTTGCGCGGGCGAGTGCGGTCGTAGCGGATGTCCTTGGCCCCGTCGATGGTGATCAGCATCGGGTTGAGGTCGAGATCGTCGAGATGCGCCGAGCCGCGGCTCACCTGCGTCAGCAGGTCCGCGCGCCCGATCACCTCGTCGAGCGACCGCGCACCGATGCTTGCCAGGATTTCCCGCACCTCCTGCGCGTAGAAGGTGATCAGGTTGACCACCTTGTCGGCATTGCCGGTGAACTTGGCGCGCAGGTCCTCGTCCTGCGTGCACACGCCCACCGGGCAGGTGTTGGACTGGCACTGCCGCACCATGATGCACCCCATGGAAATGAGCGCGGCGGTGCCGATACCGTATTCCTCGGCCCCCATCATCGCCGCCATCACGATGTCGCGCCCGGTGCGCAGGCCGCCGTCGGTGCGCAGCGTCACCCGGCTGCGCAGGTTGTTCATGCTCAGCACCTGATGCGCCTCGGTGAGGCCCATCTCCCACGGCAGCCCGGCATATTTGATCGAGGTGGCGGGGCTCGCCCCGGTGCCGCCATTGTGCCCCGATATGAGGATCACGTCGGCCTTGGCCTTGGCCACCCCGGCGGCGATCGTGCCCACCCCCGACTGCGCCACCAGCTTGACCGTTACCTTGACCGTCGGGTTGATCTGCTTGAGGTCATAGATGAGCTGCGCCAGGTCCTCGATGCTGTAGATGTCGTGATGCGGCGGCGGGCTGATCAGCGTCACCCCCGGCGTCGAGTGGCGCAGCCTTGCGATCAGGTCCGTCACCTTCATGCCGGGAAGCTGCCCGCCCTCGCCGGGCTTGGCCCCCTGCGCGATCTTGATCTCCAGCTCCTCGCAATGGTTGAGGTATTCCGCCGTCACGCCGAACCGTCCCGACGCCACTTGCTTGATCTTGGCACTCGGGTTGTCGCCATTGGCATCGGGGGTGAAATGCGCCGGATCCTCGCCGCCCTCGCCGCTGTCGCTGCGCGCGCCGATCCGGTTCATCGCGATGTTGAGCGTCTTGTGCGCCTCCGGGCTCAGCGCCCCGAGGCTCATCCCCGGCGTCACGAACCGCTTGCGGATCGCCGTCACGCTCTCGACGTCCTCCAGCGCCACCGGCTCGCCCAGCATCTTGATCGCCATCAGGTCGCGCAGGTGAATCGGCGGGTTGGCCTGAAGCGCCGCCGAATACCGCTTCCACAGCGCATAGCTCGCCTTGTCGCAGGCCATCTGCATCATGTGCATGGTCTGCGCGCCCCAGGCATGGGTCTCGCCCGACTTGCGCGCCTTGTAGAAGCCGCCGATCGGCAGGATATCCTGCCCGCCCCCGAAGGCGCGGCCATGCACCTCCTCCAGCTTGGCCTGAATGCCGCTCACCCCGATGCCGCTGATCCGGCTCACAATCCCGGGGAGATACTCGGCACACATCGCGCGGCTGAGACCCACCGCCTCGAAATTCAGCCCGCCGCGATAGGACGAGATCACCGAAATCCCCATCTTCGACATGATCTTGAGAATCCCCAGGTCGATCGCCGCGCGATACCGCGCCACCGCCTCGGTCAGGCTGCCCTCGATGAGGCCGCGCGCCACACGGTCGGCAATGGTGTCCTCGGCGAGATAGGGGTTCACCGTGGTCGCCCCCGCGCCGATCAGCACGGCGAAATAATGCGGGTCGATGCACTCCGCCGACCGCACGTTGAGGCTGCAAAACGTCCGCAGGCCCTTGCGCGTCAGATGGGAATGCACCGCGCTCGTGGCGAGGATCATCGGCATCCCCACATGCGCCTCGTTCAGCCCGTGATCGCTCAGCACCAGGTGTCCGATCCCCGAGCGCACGGCATCCTCGGCCTCGGCGCGGATGCGCTCCAGCCCGGCGCGCAACGCGCCCGGCCCCGGTGCAAAGGTACAGTCGATCTCGGCCACATCCGTCTCGAAGGCACGGATCATCTCCTGCCACTGCGCGTTGCCCACGAACGGGCTCTCCAGCACGATGATCTCGGTCTGCGCGCTACTCTCGTCCAGCACGTTCTTGAGATTGCCGAACCGGGTCTTGAGGCTCATCACCCTGAATTCACGCAGGGAATCAATCGCCGGGTTCGTCACCTGACTGAAATTCTGCCGGAAATAATGGCTCAGCGGGCGGTATTGCCGCGACAGCACGGCGGCGGGCGTGTCATCGCCCATGCTCGCAATCGCCTCCTTGCCGTCCTCGGCCATCGGCGCGAGGATCGACTCGATCTCCTCGATGGAGTACCCCGCCGCGATCTGCCGCCGCCGCAACTCGCCGCCCTCGAAGAGCGGTGCCTCGGTCACGCCCGAGAGCACATAGTCAAGCTCGTTGATCTTGCCGACCCACTCGCCGAACGGCTGCGAGCCGGCCAGCTTGTCCTTCATCTCGGCATCGTGGAACAGGCGGCCCTCGGTCATGTCCACCGCGATCATCTGCCCGGGGCCCAGCGCGCCCTTTTCGCGCACGTCTGATTCGTCCACCGGCACCATGCCCGCCTCGGACCCGGCGATGAGCAGCCCGTCGCCGGTCACGACATAGCGCATCGGCCGCAGGCCGTTGCGGTCGAGCCCGGCACAGACCCAGCGGCCATCGGTCATGGCGAGCGCGGCAGGACCGTCCCACGGCTCCATCACGCTGTTGCAGTAGGAATACATGTCGCGCCACGCCGCGGGCAGGTCCTCGGCCTGCTTGGACCAGGATTCCGGTACCAGCATGGTCTTGGCCATCGGCGCCTTGCGGCCCGCGCGCACCAGCACCTCGAACACGGCATCGAGCGCGGCACTGTCCGACGATCCCTGCGCCACGATCGGCTTGATATCCTCTGCCATCTCGCCAAAGGCCGACGACGCCATGCGGATCTCGTGGCTCTTCATCCAGTTGAGGTTGCCCTTCAGCGTGTTGATCTCGCCGTTATGCGCCAGCATCCGGAACGGCTGCGCCAGCCACCATTGCGGGAACGTGTTGGTGGAATAGCGCTGGTGATAGATCGCGAACGCGGATTTGAACCGCTCGTCCATCAGGTCGGGGTAGAATACCGCCACCTGCTCGGCCAGCATCATGCCCTTGTAGATGATGCTGCGGCACGACAGGCTCGCGATATAGAGCGCGGCCACGCCCGCCGCCTGCGCCGCCTTCTCGATCCGGCGGCGGATGACATACAACTCGCGCTCAAAGCTCTCCTCGTCCAGCCCCTTGGCGTCCGAGATCAGGATCTGCTCGATCTCGGGCCGCGTCGCGTTGGCCTTCTCGCCCAGGCAGGACACATCGACCGGCACATGCCGCCAGCCATAGATCGTGTGCCCCATCCGCAGCACCTCGGTCTCCACGATGGTCCGGCAGCGCTCCTGCGCGCCGAAATCGGTGCGCGGCAGGAACACCTGCCCCACCGCCACCAGCCGGCTCTCGTTCGGCTCGTGCCCGGTGCGCCGGATCTGATCATAGAAGAACGGCACCGGGATCTGCACATGGATGCCCGCGCCGTCGCCGGTCTTGCCGTCGGCATCCACTGCGCCGCGGTGCCAGATCGCCTTCAGCGCGTCGATCCCCGCCTGCACCACCTTGCGCGAGGGCTTGCCGTCGATGCTGACGACAAGGCCCACGCCGCAGGACGAATGCTCCTCCTCGTGGGCATACATGCCGCGCTCGGCCAGCCAGTCGCGCTTGGCCTCTTCCTTGGCTGCCCAGTTGCTATCGAAATCCGACATCGCGATCACTCCTCATCCGGCGCAAACAGCGCTTCCGTTTCTTCAGTCGTCAGTTTCCGGTGCCCACCGGCCAGCCCGTATCCGTGCGGGCACATGTCGGCGTAGAACTCCACCTTCATCTCGCCACCCGCAGCACTGTCGAACAATCCTGCCGCCGGGTGGCGCACGCCATCCGTGACCGTCCCGTACCAGAGCGTCGATCCGCAGGTCTGACAAAACCCGCGCTCCGCCCATGCCGACGACCGGAACGACGTGGCCGGGCCGCTGACCTCGACACTGCCGGGCAGAGTGGCAACCGAGATGAACATGCCGCTCGTGTGCCTTCGGCACATGTCACAGTGACAGGCGCGCAGCGCGGGCGTCTCGACCATGGCGCTTACAGTGACCGCACCGCACAGGCACCGGCCGTCGATCCGCGTGGCCCCGCTCATGCCTCGCCCTCCACGTATCGTTCCGACGCCTCGTACTCGGCCCGCGTCATGCGCTTGTGCTCGCCCGCCAGCACGACGCTGGCAAACGCCTGGTCCACGTATATCTCGTGCGACAGGGGCAGCCCCCGCGCGCCGTCGAACAGCCCCGGCGACACCTCGTAGGGTCCATCGTCGTCCTTGATCCAGAGCTGCGTGCCGCATTCCGCGCACCATGCGCGCTCGGCGAATGACGACGAGCGATAGCGCTGCACCGGCCCCGTCACCTCGACCGCGTCACCCGGTGCCTCCAGCACCCACATCGCCGCGCCGCTCCAGCGGCGGCACATGGAACAGTGACAGGCGCTGACGGCCACCGCATGGGACCGAACCGTGACCTTCACGGCCCCACAGAGGCAACGCCCCGTCAACTCGTCCGACTCTGGTTTCCTGGCTTCACCCATTTGGGTCACCTGTCCTGTCTTTTTTGAGGCCGGGCTCGTATCCTTGCTAAACCCTTGCAGCACCGTCACACCGCGCGCCGCGAACCTTGCGGTTCGCGGCGTGAACCTGCAGGTTCACTCCGCCGCGATGGCCTGCGCCGCGCCCAGATCTTCGAGGATTGCCGCCGCCGCATCGCGCCCGTCGCGGATCGCCCAGACCACGAGGCTCGCGCCGCGCACGATGTCACCCACCGCGTAGACGCCCGGCAGCGTGGTGCGCCCGGTGGTGAACTCGGCCTTGACCGTGCCCCAGCGCGTGACCTCCAATTCCTTTTGATTCCAAAGGGTTGGAAAGTCTTCCGGCTCGAATCCCAGCGCCTTGATCACGAGGTCGGCGGGCGCGTCCTCGACCGCGCCCTCGATCGGCTCGGGGCTTTGGCGGCCCGTCGCGTCCGGCGCGCCAAGGCGCATCTTCTGCACCCGGACCGCGTTTACCGGATCGCCCGCGAACCCTGATGGCGCGCTAAGCCATTCAAAAACAACGCCTTCTTCCTCGGCATTGGCCACTTCACGTTGACTTCCGGGCATGTTGTCGCGGTCGCGGCGGTAGAGGCAGGTGACCGATGTCGCGCCCTGCCGCACGGCGGTGCGCACACAATCCATTGCGGTATCGCCACCGCCAACCACAACCACTTGTTTACCTTCGGCATTCAGCTCGCCGCTGTCGAACTCCGGCACGCTGTCGCCAAAGCTCACCCGGTTGCTCGCGGTCAGGTAGTCGATGGCCCGCACGATGCCCGTCGCACCCACGCCCGGCGCCTCCAGATCGCGGCTCTTGTAGACCCCGGTGGCGATCAGTACCGCATTGTGTTTATTACGAATTTCGTCAAAGCTGATATCCGTCCCGACATCGCAATCGAGCACGAATTCCGCGCCGCCCTGCGCCAGTTGCTCGACCCGGCGCATCACCACGTCCTTCTCCAGCTTGAAGCCGGGGATGCCATAGGTCATCAGCCCGCCTGCGCGGTCGTAGCGGTCATAGACCGTCACCTGAACACCCGCCCGACGCAGCACGTCCGCGGCTGCCAGCCCCCCGGGGCCTGCGCCGATTATCCCAACGGATTCAATACGTTCTGAGGTGGGCGAGATGGGCTCGACCCAGCCTTCCTCCCACGCGGTGTCGGTGATGTACTTCTCCACCGCGCCGATGGTGACGGTGCCATGGCCCGCCTGCTCGATCACGCAATTGCCCTCGCACAGCCGGTCCTGCGGGCAGATACGCCCGCAAATCTCGGGGAAGGTGTTGGTCAACTGGCTGATTTCATACGCTTCTTTCAGCCGCCCCTCGGCGGTTAGGCGCAGCCAGTCGGGGATGTTGTTGTGCAGCGGGCAATGCGTCTGGCAATACGGCACGCCGCACTGGCTGCACCGCCCGGCCTGTTCCTTGGCCTTGGCATCGGCATATTCGGCATAGATTTCATGAAAATCCTGCCTGCGCGCCTCCGCCGTCCGCTTCTCGGGCATGTCGCGCCCGACGCTCACGAATTTCAGCATGGGTTGCTTCGCCACAACGTGCCCTCCCGGAATCCTTCCACCGCACGTCTCTATCGCATGGATTATCCGATTAAAAGTCAGAATATATGACCTATATACGAAAACATACCAAATTTCCCACGCAGAAAGTTAAGAAATCATGAATTCTAGGTCCGATGCGGACCTGTATTGCCGATTGCGTCGGAAACACAAAGGTTTATAGCTGCCAGCGTCGCAAGCAGGACCCCCCGGAATGACGCTGTTTCACATCTTCCTCGTCGCCATCATTCAGGGAATCACCGAGTTTCTGCCGATCTCCTCCTCCGGCCACCTCATCCTGCTGCCGAAACTCACCGGCATGGCCGATCAGGGGCTGGTCATCGACGTGGCCGTCCATGTCGGCACGCTGTTCGCCGTGGTCCTGTATTTCCGGTCAGATGTGCGGATCGCCCTTGCCGGCCTGCCGCGCGCCCTCACGGGGCGCGTTGACACACCCGGCGCGCGGCTGGCGCTGCTTCTGCTCATCGCCACCGTCCCGGTGATCGTCGCCGGGGCCCTGCTCAAGCTCTCCGGCCATACTGAAAGCCTGCGCTCGGTCGCCGTGATCGGCTGGACCTCGATCATCTTCGGGCTGGTTCTCTATTGGTCGGACCGGATCGGTCCGCACAAAAAATCCATCGCGGACTGGACCGTGACCGACGCGATCGTGACCGGCCTTTGGCAGGCGATCGCCCTCATCCCGGGCACCTCCCGCTCGGGCATCACCATCACCGGCGCACGTATCCTGGGATACCGACGGCACGAGGCGGCCCGCATCTCGATGCTGATGTCGATTCCCACTATCGTGGCAAGCGGCGTGCTGCTCGGTGCCGAAGCGGCGATGGAGCCCGATCCGACCGTCCTGGCCGGTGCCGCGACAGCCGCCGCCTTCGCCTTCGCCGCGGCCCTCGCGGCACTCAGCCTGATGATGCGGTTTCTCGACCGGGTGAGCTTTACGCCCTACGTGATCTACCGCGTCGCGCTCGGATTGGTGCTGCTTGCCCTCGCCTATGGCTGAGGGGCGTTACGCCTTGAGATTGCGGGCGGATTCGTGGATCGCCTCGTATTGCCCCGCAAGCCGGAACCGCCACAAATAGTCAGGCAGGACCGCCTCCATCGCGACCGGCTCGATCCCGAAATCGGCGAAGGTGCGGGCGCCCACGCTCACCACGTTGTCCACCCGCAGGCTGCGCACCTGATCGCGCGTGACCTGCGGCGGCACGAGGCCGAAGGTGATCGTTTCCACGAATTCCATCCCCGCCGCCATCATCGAGGCGATCCCGAACGGGATACCGACAATCAGCCGCCGCCGCCGGATCACCCGCAGCATCAGCTTCATCAATTCGCGGAACGTGGCCACCTCCGGCCCGCCAAGCTCGTAGATGCCCGGCTCTGCCGCGCCCATGGCCGCCTTCGCCGCCGCATGGGCCACATCGTCGGCGTGGACGGGTTGAAACCGGGTGTCGCCGCCGACAACCGGGATCACCGGCGAAAACCGCGCCATCCCCGCGAACCGGTTGAAAAACTGGTCCTCGGCACCGAACACCACCGAGGGGCGCAGGATCACCGCCTGCGGAAAATGCGCCGCGATACCGGCCTCCCCGGCAGCCTTGGTGCGGGCGTAGATGCTCGCCGATTCAGGGTCCGCCCCGATGGCCGAGAGATGCACGAGCCGCGCCACCCCCTCCTCGGCGGCGATGCGCGCGATCCGCGTCGCGCCCTCGTCCTGCACGGCGTGAAAATTGTTGCGCCCGCCGCGGTCGAAGGTGCCGACGCAATTGACCACGGCATCCGCGCCGCGAGTCACCGCGCGCACGCTGGCATCGTCGCGGATGTTGCAGAACACCGGCTCGACCTGCCCGGGCACACCATAGGGCTTGACGTGCATGGCCTCGTTGGGGCGGCGCACCGCCACCCGCACCCGCCAACCCGCCGACGCCATGCGTCGCGCGATGTAGCGTCCGACGAAACCTGATCCGCCAAAGATGGTGACGAGCTTGGACATCGGGGCCTCCGGGCTGCGCGTGATCCTGTCCTTTCCTAACGCCGCCATGACCCCGCGACAAGACGATAACGCCCACGCGTCAAATCGCGCAAAATCGCCGTTGACACCCGTCCGGGCTGGGTCTAAACGCCGCCCCACGACACCTGCCCAGGTGGCGGAATTGGTAGACGCGCTGGCTTCAGGTGCCAGTGGCCGCAAGGCCGTGGAGGTTCGAGTCCTCTCCTGGGCACCACTTTCCATTGAAATCATTGACTTTTCATGCACTTAGCGTGAAAACCACTACACGAACGCTACACAGCGTTGGGTGTCGGCCATGAGGTTGGTAGTGGAAATCGAGAGAGAATATCTGAAGCTCGGAAAGACCGGCAACGCAAAGTATAGAAGGCCGATAAGGTCAGAGAAGCTACAAGCGTTTCTAGGCAAGCGTGCCGTTGAATGGTCGCTCGGGACACGCGATCCACTGAGGATTGTGGCTGCGTGGGAACGGGAGCCTGTCCGGCGGTGACAAACAGGTTTACGTCAGGATCACCCAAGACATTCTGCAATCGTGGAGGGAATGGCATCCCCTCCCTGCCTTGCGACCGCGCTGCGCAAGATCCGGAAAACGTTTACCGCGGCGATGGCAGATTGGCGATCGAGCCGCGCAGGAAACCTCGGCGACCCGCGTCTGCAGCGCTCGCGCCACCGCGCTTTCAAGTCCGCTGCGATTGGTGGCCTGGTCGGAGATCATCCAGGATGGCGTAAAAGGCGGGCAGCACCAGCAGCACGAGCACGGTCGCACTGAACAGACCGAACACCACCGAGATCACCAGCGGCTTGACCGTCTGCGCCTGTGTGCTCGTTTCCAGCAGCAGCGGCGCGAGCCCCATGAGGGTGGTCGAGACCGAGACCACGATGGGCCGAAAGCGGTCGCGGCTGGCCAGCCCGGCGGCCTCGGTCGCCGGGGCGCCCTCGCCCATCCGGCGCTTGATCACCTGGACCAGCAGGATGGCATTGTTGACCACGATCCCGGCCAGCGAGGCCGCCCCCATGATCGACGGCATCGAGATGTTGTAGCCCATCAGCATGTGCCCCAGAACCACGCCCACGAGCGCGAGCGGAATGGTCAGCATGACAATGACCGGCTCGACATAGCTGCGGAACTGGAAGGACAGAACGACATAGATGCCGACCAGTCCGATCAGGAAGCCGCGAAGGATCGACCCCATGGTCTGGGCGGAATTGGCGTTCTGACCCTCGATGGAGACCGTGACATCGGGGAAATTTTCGGCCAGCCCGGGCAGGAACCCGGCGATCACGTCGCTCACAATGGCGTCGGCGTTGCCGATGCGCCCGTCTACATCCGCAGCGACCGTCACCGTGCGTCGGCCATCGACATGGGTGACGCGTCCCCAGCCGCGCGCCGCCTCGATCCGGGCGACGGTGGCAAGCGGCGTGCGCGTGCCGTCGGGCAGGCGGATCTCGAAGGTGGTCAGGTCCTCGAGCGTGCTGCGATCTCGCGGCGCCTGTTCGATCTCGATCTCGTGCGCGATGTCGCCGTCCTGCACAGTCATCACGATCCGGCCCAGAAACGCCGCACCGACCTGATCGGCGATGTCGCGCCCTGTCAGCCCGAGGCCGGTGGCCCCCTCGGCCAGAGTCAGCCGCAACTCGGGGCGTCCGGGGCGCAGATCGTGCATCGCGTTGTAGATTCCGGCATAGGTTTCAAGCTCGGCCAGAAGACGGTTCGCCGCTTGTTCCAGCGTTGAAAGGTCCGGCCCCGAGAGCCGGATTTCGACGGCGCGGCCCTGCGGGCCGATGCCCGGCTCGGTCAGGGTGATGGCGATTGCGCCGGGCACCGCGCCGATTTCCGCGCGCCATGCTGCGATCAACTCGTCGAGCGTGGTCACGCGACGCCCGGCCCCCAGCAGGTCGGCGGACAGGGTGGCGACATGCGGGCCGGTCTCGCCTGCGGTGACGTTCCTGTTGAAGATGGTTTGCACGCTTTGCACCAAGGCCGCGCCGTCGGGCTGGTCAGGCGAAAGCTGCCCGTTGACCTTTTCCAGCGCTGCCGCGACGCGGGCCGCGACCTCGTCAGTCCTGTCGAGCGGTGTGCCCTGCGGCATCAGGATTCGGGCCTCAAGCACATCGCCGTCGATATCGGGCAGTGCTTCGCGCTGGATATGCCCGCCGCGCAACAGGCCGATTGTCACGATCATCGCAGCCAGGGTCAGGCCGGTCACGAGATAGCGCCATGTTACGGCCCCATCCACGAGCGCGCCAAGCCCCCTGTCGCGCAGCCGCCCGAAGCCGCGCTCGAACCCCGCGCGGAACCGCGATGGCGGGGTGTCGGTCGATCTGAGCCCGTGCGAAAGGTGGTGCGGCAGGACCCAGAACGCCTCGATCAGGCTCGCGGCGAGGGCAGCGACAAGGACCACGGGCAGCACCTCGAGCACGGCACCGAGGTCTCCGGACAGGAATGACAGCGGCGCGAAGATCGCCACGGTCGTCGCGAAGGATGACAGCACCCCCGGCAGGACACGTTTCGTGCCCGCGATGGCCGCCTCGATCCGCGAGGTGCCCGTCGCGGACTCGTCCGAGATGGCATCCGAGATCACGATGGAATCGTCCATCACGATCCCGATGGCCATGAGCAGCGCCACCAGCGTGATCATATTGAGCGTGAGCCCCGTCAGGGCCATTACGACAAAGGCCCCCAGAAAGGCGACCGGCAGCCCGAGCGCGGCCCAGATCGCGTAGCCGGGGCGAAAGAACAGGCTCATCACACCCACAACGAGGATCAGGCCGATCACCCCGTTCTGCACCAGCATCACGAGGCGGTCGCGCACGATGCTGGTCATGTCCTGAACAACCTCGATCCGGATCGTCGGCGGCAGGCGATCGCGTTCCTCGGCAACAACCGCCTGCACCGCGTCGAAGACCCGCAAGGCATCCGCGCCGAGCGACTTCTCGACCTGCAGGAACGCCGCCCGCTGTCCGTCGAGAAAGGCGCGCTCTTCCTCGGGGCTGTAGGTCTCCTCGATCGCGGCGATCTGGCCGAGGGTCAGCTCGGCCCCGTTTGGCCGCGACAGGACCACGATGCGCGCCAGCGCCTCGGGGCTGCGGCGTTCTTCGGCAAGTCTCAGGGCAATGTCCTGTGCGTCCGTTTCAAGACTGCCCAATGGCCGGTCGAGGCTTTGCGCGCTGATCCGCTCGGCAAGCTCGGACACGGTCAGCCCGTGCTGCAGCAACACGGCGCGGGCCACCGTGATCCGGTATTGACGCGCGCCAAAGCCGGTCATCGTCACCTCGGCCACGTCCGGCAGGGCACCGAGCCTGTCCTTCAACTCCGCCGCATAGAGTTCGAGCTGCGCGGGTGGCATGTCGCCGGCCACGGCAACCGAGGCCACCGCGTCGGAGCGGTGCAATTGCCGCACGGTGGCGGGGTCGGCTTCATCCGGGAAATCGTCGACGGCGGAAATCTCTGTGCGCAGATCGGTGACGAAACGACCAGCGTCTCCGTCCGGTGCCATGGTGGCCACGGCGCGGGCGATGTTTTCCTGCGCGGTGCAGGTCAGCTCCTGCAGATGTTCAACAGCATCGACCGCGTCCCATATCCGGCGGCAGATCGCATCTTCCACCTCGCTCGCCGTGGCCCCGCGATAGACCACGGAAATCTCCGCCTCGGTGTCGCGGAAATCGGGAAAGGTCTCGCGCTTGAGGGTCGGGGCGGCCATGATCCCCGCCGCCGCGATCAGCACCAGAAGAAGATTGGCCGCGGTCGGATGACGGACAAACCACGCGATCATTCGGCCGGCTCCAGCGCGCGCACGCGCAGTCCCGGCAGCGCGGGCACAATATCGTCGAGGATGACCTCGTCACCGGCGTCGAGTCCTTCGGCGATTACGCTTTCGCCCGCCTGTGTCCAGGCCACGGTCACCTCGCGCATCTCGAGCCGTCCCTCAGCGTCGCGCAGATAGACGGTATCGCCACCATGCACCGCCTGCGCCGGCAGGACGATCACCGGCGCGCCCGCAGGCCCGGTCAACGTCACCTCGACATACATGTTGGGGACCAGCGGAAGGCGTGCGGGCGGGTGCGCCCCCTCGTATGGCGCATTCACCGCGATCACGGCGGGAACCGACCGGGCCTGCGGGTCGAGGCCGTTCTCGACCCGGATGAGCTGCCCGCGCCAGACCTGCTCCGGATCGGAAACGAGCCGCACCTGGGCGGTGATCCGCCCGAGTATTGCGTCACGTTCGCCGGCGCCGAACCGAACACCATCCGTCGCGGCGAACCCCATCAGCCGCGGAAAACTTTCGAGCGGCATCTGCGCCACGATTTCCGCCTGCGCGACGCCATCGGCGCTGACCAGAGACTGGCCGACGGTCACGAACTGATGCCGTTCGGCATGCACCTCGCCCACCCGCAGATCGAAGGGGGTCTCGATCCTGGTCATGCGCAGGTCCCGCTCGGCGCGGGCGCGGGCGGCCTCGGCTCGGGCGATCTGCGCGTCGAGCCGCGCCTCGCGCACCGGGGTGAGGGCGAGTGTGTTCTCAAGCTCCTGCACGGTGCGGCGCAAGGCCAGCGTCGCCCGCGTCTGCTCGTCCAGCCGCGCCTGCGGAACAGTGCCCTGTTCGGCGAGTCTCCGCACCCGTGCCAGCTCGGTCTCGGCAAGCGCAAGGCGGTCCCGTTCGATCCCGAGGATCAGGCGGGTATTCCCGGCCTCCTGCTCGATCTGACGCCCTTCGGCCTCGAAGGCGTTCAAGTCCGCGCGCACCTCCTGCAAGGCCGTTTCGTAACGGCTAGGGTCGATCTCCAGCACGCGTGTCCCCTCGGGGATCATGTTGCCGGTCTCGAGCTCCGGGCGGCGATAGGTAATAGCGCCCGCGACCTCGGCCACCGCCTGCCAGCTTTGTGCCGCGTGCACCGTGCCGTAGCCCCGAACCACGGGCGCGACTGGCCTCGCTTCGACGCGGATCGTGCGCGCCACGACCTCGCGCTCCGGCCGCTCGGTCTGCGCGGGCGGCGCGGCTGTCGAGACAAGCCAGATCGTTACACCGAGGCCGATAACAACGGGAGGAAAGAGCCGCAACATGCGCCAGACCCTCATGAATGTTCCCCTTTCTCGTTGTCCTGCCTTTGCCCGAGACATGACCCGGTCGTCGTAACAGGATGCTCGCATGGAAGCACGTCCATCAACGGTGAACGAAGCCTGATCCATGTGCCTTGGCGGCCTTATGGCTACGAATACCCTGTATCGATAGTTGATTTACGGATTTGACAACGATCAAGACTCAAGCTGGTTTGGCGCATTTATGGATTTTAATCATCTGACGACGCGGACGCGAGAGGGGCGGGGCCACACGGCAGCTTGGGTTGGACGAACCTCCCGAAGCTCTTGATATCGTTATTGCTCATCACCATCCCTGACGTTTTCTCGTTCCGGATGTGCGGAGAGCTGTCGGAGCGCAACAGTGGAGCAGGGCGCGTTGCGGTTGTCCAGAACTGCCACGGTCGCGGTCCCAGCCGAAGCGGTCATATTTCTTCGCCAGAGGGGGTCCGGGTTGCAGGGCGGATGCTGCGCGCCATGACAAGGCCCGTCGGCGGCTCACTGCAGCGTTGGCTTGCCGGTCCGCCAACTGATAAAAACAGTCTTGACTGTTTGTAACATCAGGCTTCACACTGCGTGGTGTCGAAAACCCGATTGCTCGGGACAGTCACAGGGAGACAAAAATGACCAAGACACTCATGGCCAGCGTCGCAGCTATCGGACTCCTGGCAGGCACCGCGTCGGCCGAGGTCCAGTTCACAGCCAACTCTTTTTATGCTGCGGAGCATCCGCATTCCAAGGACGGCTATATCGCGTGGGCCGAGATCGTGAAGGATCTCTCTGACGGCGAGCTGCAGCCGGATGTCTACACCGGGACGGTGCTACTGGCACCGCGCGCGAACCTTCAGGGCATCCGCGACAACGTCGTGCAGGTGGCGCATCACGCGGCGGTCTACACCCCGTCGGAAATGCCCGTTGCCAACAGCGTGCAGGAGCTTGGGTTCAACTATTCCGACCCGCTTGTCATGATCTTCGCATCGACCGATTTCAGCATGAACAACCCGACCCAGCTTCAGGAATGGGCGGACAAGGGCGTGGTCTATCTCGGCTCCTACGCGACACCGCCCTACGTGCTGTTCTGCCGCGAGCCGGTGCGCACCCTGGAAGAGTTCAAGGGCAAGCGGATCCGCACCGCCGGGTCCAGCGTGTCGCAATGGGTCGAGAAGGCCGGCGGCGTTCCCGTCAACGTGCCTTCGAGCGAGATGTATACCGGGCTCGAACGCGGCACCCTCGATTGTGCCTCGAACGCCGCCAACGACCTGATCGACCGGTCGCTCTGGGAGGTGGCCGAGCACACGACGATGCTGTCCACCGGCATGTACTGGACCGGCCCGCAATGGGGCTACAATCCCGAATTCTGGGCCGGGCTGACAACCGGGCAGCGCGAGATCCTGATGCAGGCCACGGCGCGCGCGATGTCGCAGATGATCGTCAACTATGTCGACAGCGCCGAGTCCAAGCTCGAACTGGCCAAGCAGAAGGGCAATAACGTCTATCAGCCGGCCGAGGATCTGCTCGCGTCGGCCGAGGCCTACCGGGCGAATTCGGTTGAGACGGCCTATCGGACGGCCGAGGAAACCTACGGTCTGAGCAACGGCAAGGCCGTCATTGACGATTTCATCGCAACGCACGAAAAGTGGGAAAAGCTGCTCGCGGATGTGGACCGGTCCGATGTCGACGCGCTGACCGATCTGGCGATGCGCGAGATCTACAGCAAGATCGACGCATCCGGTTACGGCGTTCAGTAACGGCAACTGTCAGGGCCCGCGACATTGCGGGCCCTTCCTTGCACTCCTGCAACCGGACGGGGTCATGTCGACACAAAAGCGCCGCACCCAGGCGGAACGCAGCCTGGCAACCACGACCAGCATTCTCGAAGCGACGTTGTCCTGCATCAAGGACAAGGGGCTGATCAACACATCGACCACCGAGGTGGCGATGCGGGCCGGCGTGTCGCGTGGCGCGCTCCTGCATCATTTCCATACCAAGGAATCGCTGATGACAGAAGCGCTGAGGCTGCTCTTGCTCCGCGAGGCCGCCGAGGCGGAGCGCATCGCCGATTCCGTTGTCGAACACGAATTGAACGTGGACCAGTTCATCGACTTCGTCTGGGAGCGTTTCTCGGGTGACCTCTACATGGTGTCCATGGAATTCGTGAACGCGGCCCGAACCGATCCGAAAATCAGGGCGGCGCTCGTGCCCGTGGCGCAGGAATTCAACGATGCCTATGCCCTGATCTGGGAACGGATCGCCGAGGGCGGCGATCGTGCACCCGACAAGCGGCGGCAGAAAATCGAGATCACCGCCATCATGTGTCTGGCGCGGGGCATGGCCACGCAAACCATCTGGCGCGACGAGCCCGCCCTTTTCCGTGAGACGATAGATTACTGGAAAGACCTGCTGAAGCTGTCGCGTCAGAACCAGTCGAGGGAAGGCGCGGCATGACACATGCGCAATCTCCGGCAGGCAGGACTGCCGATCGTATCGACCGCATCATAAATGCCCTGAATACGGGCTTTATCGTTCTCGCCTCGGTCGCTCTGCTGCTGATGATGCTGCATGTGACCGCCGATGTCGTGGCGCGTGCGACGGGTGCGGTCAACCTGATCGGCACGCTCGAGATCGTCTCCTATTACTACATGATCCTTCTGGTCATGCTTCCGATGGGGTTCGTGGAACTCAGGAACGAGCACATCCGCGTGGATCTGTTTGTCCAGATGATGCCGCGGTCCGTGCAATTCGTGCTCTACCTGCTCAGCGGCCTCCTGTGCCTCGTGTTTTTCGCGATCATGCTGCGGCAGAGCTTTCTGGACGCCTGGAATTCGAGCCTGCGCCAGGAGACCATAATGTCGAATTACATCTTCTACATCTGGCCGAGCCGCTGGGCCCTGCCCATCGGCTTCTTCGGGCTGTTGATCGCCGTTCTTGCGAACATGCTCAAGGCGGTCCGTTTGCGAAAGGCGCTCTGACGTGGACAATACAACCATCGGAGTCATCGCGATCGCCGTCACGCTTGTCCTGATCGCGCTGCGGTTTCCCATCGGCGTGGTGCTGGGCATCGTCTCCATCGCAGGCATTGCCGAAATCACCAACATGCGCGTCGCATGGGGCGTGGTGTCATCGACACCGTTCGACTTCATCGGGCAATGGGAGCTGACCGCCGCGCCGATGTTTCTGTTCATGGGCTACCTCGCCACCGAGGGAAAGCTCACAAGCGGGCTCTTCTCGGCGCTCAGGCTGTTTCTGGCACGGCTGCCCGGCGGGCTCGCGATTTCCAGCGTGGGGGCCTGCACGTTTTTCGCGGCGGCGTCGGGGTCGAGCGTGGCCACGGCGGCCGCGATGTCGCGGATCGCGGTGCCCGAGATGCTCCGCAACGGCTATGACAAGGGGCTCGCCACGGGCACGATCGCCGCTTCCGGCACGCTCGGCTCGCTGATACCGCCGAGCGTTCTGCTGATCCTCTACGGCGTTTACGCGCAGGTCTCCGTCGGGCAATTGTTCATGGCCGGATTCATTCCCGGGCTGGTCTCGGCCCTGCTCTATGCGATGATGATCATGGTCAGGGTCAAGGCCAATCCGGCCCTCGCAGGGCAGGTTGTGGTGGACGCGACCCGCGCGGAGAAGCTGGCGGCGCTCAGGGAAATATGGCCTCTGCCGACGCTCATTATTCTGGTGCTCGGCGGGATTTTCACGGGTTACTTTTCGCCGACCGAGGCGGGGGCGCTCGGGGCGTTCTTCGCCCTGTGCATCGCCATGCTGCGACGCAGCCTCGATTTTGCCGGGTTCAAGGCGGCGGTGGTCAACACGCTCCAGAGCACGGCGGCGATCTTCCTGATCCTGATCGGGTCGGTGCTGTTCACCAAGTTTCTCGCCATGTCCCGCCTGCCCACGGCGTTCTCGGAGATGATCCTGTCGGTCAGCGACAGCCAGTGGTGGATCCTTTTCGCGGTCGCGGTGATCTATCTCATCCTTGGCATGCTGATCGATTCCATCGGCCTGCTGTTGCTGACCCTGCCGCTCATCCTGCCGCTTGTGGATGCCGCCGGAATAGATGCCATCTGGTTCGGGATCATCGTGATCAAGCTGCTCGAGGTGGGGCTTGTCACGCCGCCCATCGGTCTGAACGTCTATGTCATCAAGGGGGCGTTGGGAAACATCGTCACCTTGCCCGAGGTCTTTCGCGGAGTGAGCTGGTTCATCGCGATGGATTTCGTGGCGCTCCTGCTGATCGTCCTCATACCCGCGATGTCGCTGTGGCTGCCATCGCTTGTCTATAACTGAACACACGGGAGGGAACCGCCATGACAGCTTTCGCCAACGCCGATTACGCCGGGCGGTCATACGGAGAAATACCGGTCGGCTACGGGCAGCGCCCGGGAATCGTGGTCATCGATTTCCAGAAAGCGTTTACCGAGGATCGCTATCCGCTTGGCGGGGCGCCCCTGATCATGCGCGGGCTGGAGAATACCGCGCGCCTGCTCGGGGTCGCGCGCCGCAACAACATCCCCGTTGCGAGCTGCTATACCGCCTACAAGGACGAGGCGGACATGCCCTACTGGAAGATCTCGGCGGTGCGCGAGCAGTTCCGCCACGAGCACCCCGGCTCGGAACTCGACCCCTCGATCTACGATCCGGACCATGACGTGAAGGTCTGCAAGACCGGACCGTCGATCTTCTTCCAGACGCCGGTGGTGCCGTTCTTCATCCGGCAGCGGGTCGATACGGTGATCGTGACCGGCTGCACCACCAGCGGCTGCATTCGCGCCTCCAGCATCGACAGCTTTCAATACGGCTTCCGCACCATCGTGCCCGAGGATTGCGTGGGCGATCACGAGGAGCAGCCGCATCTGGACAACCTGCGCGACATCTCGCGCCGCTATGTCGACCAGACCACCTCTGACGAGGTCATCGACTACATCGAACGCGTCGGGCGCCTGAACGCCTGACCCACCCGACAAGACCCGAGAAAAGGAACCACCATGAGCATGCAGATCATCCGCAACGCCCGCATCATCGACGGATCGCGGGACCGCCCCGCCGACCCGCAGGATATCGTCATCGAGGACGGCATTTTCCGCGAGGTCTCGGACAAGGTGTCGGTCAGCAGTGACGACGAGATCGACGCCAGCGGTCGTTTCGTGCTGCCCGGACTGATCGACTGCCATGTCCATGTGATCGCGACCACGGCCGATCTGGGGGCGAATGCGGCGCTGCCCAATTCGCTGCTGGCCTACCGCGCCATGGGGCTGATGAAGAACATGATCATGCGCGGCTTCACCACCGTGCGGGATCTTGGCGGGGCCGATATCGGCATTGTCGATGCGATCGAGGAGCGGCTGATCGTGGCCCCGCGTCTGGTGATCTGCGGCAAGGCGCTGTCCCAGACCGGCGGGCATACCGACTACCGCGGCCCCTACAATCCGCGCAATGTCGATTTCTACCGCGACCAGATCGGCGCCATGGGCCGCATCGTGGACGGCGTCGACGACATGCGCCGCGCCTGCCGCGAAGAGGTCAAGGGCGGCGCGAAATTCATCAAGCTGATGGCCAATGGCGGGGTGTCCTCTCCGACCGATCCGATCGGGTTCATGGGGTTCTCGGTGGCCGAACTCGAGGTCGCCGTCGAGGAGGCGGCGAACGCCGAGACCTATGTCGCGGGGCATCTCTATACCGACGAGGCGATCAACCGTGCGCTCGATGCGGGTATCCGCTCGATCGAGCATGCCAACCTGATAAAGCGGGAAACCGCGAAACGCGTGGTCGCGCAGGACGCCGTCGTGGTGCCGACGAATATCACCTATGAATTGCTCGGGACCCGTGGTGCAGACTTTGGCTTGCCGCCCGAATCCGTGGCAAAGGTCGCCGATGTCCGCGATGCCGGGCTGGACGCGCTCGGCATCCTGCACGAGGAAGGCGTGACCATGGGGTATGGATCGGACCTTCTCGGGGGTATGCAGCAGTATCAGTCGGGCGAGTTTCCGCTGCGCGGCCGATACCTTCCCGCCCATGACGTGATCCGCTCGGCAACGCTCGATGCGGCCAGGGTGATGCGCATGGAGGGCCGGATCGGAGCGATCACGCCCGGCGCGCATGCGGATCTGGTGATGCTGGAGGGGAACCCGCTCAAGGATCTTTCACTGCTCGACGGGCAAGGCGAGCATCTTGCCGTCATCATGAAGGACGGCCACGCCATCAAGCGGAGCTTGTAATCCGGCGGACAGGTCTGACCTGCACCGTCGATCTCTTGTGCACGGTGAACCGGCCGTCCGGTGCAAGCCCGCCGAATGGTCTGGTTCTTCGGTCGGAACCGGCACAGCGGATCGGCGGCGCTCGCCTCGCCCTTCAGGGCCCCCCGGCGCGACCTTCGCCTTGATCCCGGGCGCGTGGGGCTTGCGTTTCGGCATCCCTGGTCTCCGTCCTGTCGAGGATCGGCAGACTGCAAACCGCTGGCTCTCTCTTCGCATAAGAGCCGGGGTCAGCATAAGACAAGCGTGTCGCGTGAATGCGGATGAACGCGACACGCGCTAGTCGCGATTGCCTTTCGCCCTGGACCTGAGAGACGCGGCGGACTGGTTGAACAGGACCGTGTTGTTGTCGGCGCGGTGTTGCCCCCTGTTCTGCTCCGACTTGTGCAGGTCGATGGCGCGCTGCACCGCCGGGCGCGCCTTGATCCGCGCGCGCCAGTCGGCCACGCGGGGAAAGGCGTCGAGCGAGGCGCCAAGCGGCTTGGCAATGAAGGCCCAGGGAAAGGCCAGCATGTCGGCGATGGAATAGTCGCCCAGAATGTACTCGCGCCCGTCCAGGCGGTTTTCCAGCACGCCAAGGTTGCGGTCGTATTCGCCAAGGTAACGCTCGAAGCCATAGGCGCGGTCGCCCTCGGGCGCATAGTTGCGGAAATGGCTGAGCTGACCGGCCATCGGCCCCTGATTGCCAACCTGCCAGAACAGCCATTCCATCAGCGCCTTGCGGGCGCGCAGATCGGTCCGGGGCGGGACGAATTGCCCGGTCTTGTCGGCGAGGTACAAGAGCACTGCCCCGGATTCGAACACCGTCACGGGGTCGTCGCCCCAATCCGCGCCCGGCGCGTGATCGACGATGGCGGGCATCTTGGCATTGGGGCTGATCGCCAGAAATTCGGGCGTGAACTGGTCGCCCTCGCTCAGCCGCATCAGGATCGGGCGATAGGCGAGGCCGGTCTCTTCCAGCATGATGGCGGCCTTCCAGCCGTTGGGCGTGGGCGCGAAATAGAGGTCGATCATCCGGGGCTCTCCTGCGTGTCGGTGGCGATGCCCTCTGCAATCATTTCGTCGATGGTGTCGGCGTCATAGCCCGCCTGCGCAAGCACGGCGCGGGTATCCTCACCCAGACGGCGGGCGGGCTGCGGTGCCTCGGGCTGGGTGGATGAAAACCGCGCCGGTGTGCGGGTCTGGCGGATCGGGCCGGCCTGCGGGTGGTCCTGCTCGATCACGATGCCATTGGCCTGCACCTGCGGGTGGCGATAGACCTGATCGCGCGTCAGAACCGGCGCGCAGGGCACGTCATGGTCGCTCAGCCGCTGCATCCAGTTGTCGGTGGTGTCGTCAAGCAGCGCCTCTTGCGTCAGTTCCAGCCGGGCGGGCTTGTTTTCCTCCCGCGCGGCCACGGTGGCAAAGCGCGGGTCATCGAGCCAGTCGGGCCGCCCCACCGCCGCCGCGAGCCCCTTCCAGGTGCTGTCGGTATGCGCCGAGACCGCCATCCAGCCATCGGCGGTCTGGTAGATCAGCTCGACAAAGCTCTGCGCCTCGCCCCCCTTGTCGGGCGGCACCTCCGCGCCGACAAAGGTATGGCCCGCCATGTCCGAACTCCACAAAAAGGCCAGCACGGTGTCGAGCATCGAGACCCGCACATGGCTGCCCTCGCCCGTCCGGGCACGCGCCAGCAGCGCGGCGGTGATCGCCTGCGCGGTCTGGATCGCGGTCAGCTTGTCGGGCAGGATGGTGCGCACCAGCCGGGGGCGCGCCGCATCCGCCCCGCCCTGCACGCTCGCAAGCCCCGACAGTGCCTGAATCAGCGGATCATAAACCGGCTTGCCCGCCCAGTCCCCCTCGAACCCGAAGCCCGAAATCGAGGTATAGATGATGTCGGGGCGGACCGCGCGCACCGCCGCCTCTCCGAGCCCGATCCGTTCGGCCACGCCGGGGCGGAAATTCTGCACGATCACATCCGCCGTCTCGCAGAGCCGCAGCGCCGCCTCGCGCCCGCGCGGGTGCTTGAGGTTGAGCGTGACCGACGCCTTGCCGCGGTTGTTGTTGAGAAACGACGCCGAGAATCCGCCCCGCCGCCCGGTGACCTGCCGGCTGAGATCGCCGCCCTCGGGGTGCTCGATCTTGATCACCTCGGCCCCCTGATCGGCGAGCGTCATGGTGGCCAGCGGCCCCGAGATCATCGTTGTCAGGTCGATCACCCGAAATCCGTGCAAGGGTCCGGACATTTTGCTGACCTCCGGTTTGAGGGGGGGTGTGAGACAGGGCCGTTCGGATCGCGCGGGCAAACCGCCTTCTCCGTTAGCCTAAAGCGCGGGCAAATATCAGTCCAGTGTCACATCGGCGCATCGGCCTTCCGTCAGACGGCGGCGATCTCTGCGGTGTGGAACAAGGCGCTGCGCCCGCACTGGTATCAGCGCCCATCAATGACCGTCGGCACCCAACCAGTCCTTTTGGTGGCGCCGATGGCATCCATCGCCAGCGGCCCGGTGTCCGCCATCAACGCCGCCGCAAACGTCTTGAGCGCCCCGGCAATCGCGCCGCTGTCGCAGACCGCGCACCGCCGGTCACGGCAAGGCCCGGAGCCGCGCCGCCACGCCCCCTCTCCGGGGCGCTGACGCGGCAGAGATTCGGCGCGCGGTGTCATTCCGGCACCAGGACGGGTCGCGCGGCGCTATCGGGTTGCGCTCCGTCACGGGACCGCCTATGCCGCGCCGCAGCAAAGATGGACCCGGGATCGTTCCCGGGTGGCTCTTCCGGCCGCCGATCCGCCGGACAACGACAGACACCCGTGCAGATGCACACCGGCCCCGCGCGCACGGCAAGGTCGGTTTCGGATACCCATGACATGATTTCACTCGATGCCTATCGCGGCCAGTGGCTGGGACACGTTCGCGGCGACCTGCTGGCCGGTCTGGTCGTGGCGCTGGCGCTCATCCCCGAGGCTATTGCCTTTTCCATCATCGCCGGCGTCGATCCCAAGGTCGGACTTTACGCCAGCTTTTCCATCGCCGTGATCGTCGCGATCACCGGTGGCAGACCCGGCATGATCTCCGCGGCAACGGCAGCGACCGCCGTCCTGATGATCACGCTGGTCAGGGACCACGGCCTGCAATACCTGCTGGCGGCCACGGTCCTGGCGGGCCTGCTGCAGATCGCCGCCGGGGTTCTCAGGCTGGGCTTCATCATGCGGTATGTCTCGAAATCCGTCATGACCGGGTTCGTCAACGCGCTCGCCATCCTGATCTTCATGGCGCAACTGCCCGAACTGGACCCGCGTGAGGTGACGTGGCTGACCTATGTGCTGGTCGCGGGCGGTCTCGCCATCCTCTACCTGTTTCCGCTCCTGACGACGGCGATCCCGTCGCCGCTGGTCACCATAATCGTCCTCACCGCGCTGGCCTTCACGCTCGGGCTCGACGTGCGCACGGTCGGCGACATGGGCGCGCTGCCCGACACGCTGCCGGTGTTTCTCATCCCGCAGATCCCGCTCACCTTCGAGACGCTGATGATCATCCTGCCCTATTCGGTGGCGGTGGCCGTCGTCGGCCTTCTGGAAAGCCTGATGACCCAGACCATCGTCGATGACCTGACCGACACGAAATCGGACCGCAACCAGGAATGCATCGGCCAGGGGATCGCCAATACCGCCACCGGGTTCATCGGCGGCATGGCGGGCTGTGCCATGATCGGGCAGTCGATCATCAACGTCAAATCCGGCGGACGCGGGCGGCTGTCGTCCTTCACCGCGGGTGTCTGTCTGCTGTTCATGGTGGTCGTTCTGGGCGATCTGGTCAGCATCATTCCCATGGCCGCGCTGGTGGCGATCATGATCATGGTCTCGGTCGGCACGTTCTCGTGGTCGTCGATCAAGGCGCTGCGCACCCATCCGCGCTCCTCTTCCGTGGTGATGATCGCCACGGTCGTCACCGTGGTCTACACGCACAACCTCGCCATCGGCGTTCTGGTGGGTGTGCTGCTTTCGGGGATCTTCTTTGCCGGCAAGATCGCGCAACTGTTCCGGGTCCGCTCGGAGATCGGCGATGACGGGCGGGTGCGCACCTACCATGTCGAGGGCCAGCTCTTCTACGGATCGGTCGAGGATTTCATGGACGCCTTCGATTTCAGGGAGGCGCCGGAGCGCGTCGTCATCGACGTGAGCCGCGCGCATATCTGGGACATCAGCTCGGTGCAGGCGCTCGACCTCGCGATCCTCAAGTTCCGTCGTGACGGGGCCGAGGTCGAGGTCGTCGGCATGAACGACGCGACCGAAACCCTCGTCGACCGGCTCGCCATTCATGACAAGCCCGGCGCGATGAAGGCGTTGATGGACCATTGAGGGAGGAACCCCATGAACGACACGATCATCAACAACAAGATCATCGCCCTGGTGGACGGGTCGATATATTCCGAAAGCGTCTGTCATCACGCGGCCTGGATCGCAAAGCGAACCGACGCGCCGGTGGAGCTGATTCACGTTCTCGGGCGCCGGGGCGGTCCCGAGAAGCAGGACCTTTCAGGCTCGATCCGCCTCGGGGCGCGGACGAAACTGATGGAGGAACTGGCCGAACTCGACGCGCAGCGCGCCAAATTGATCAGCCATCGCGGCCGTGCCGTGCTGGAAGACGCGCGCGCGATCGTCGATCAGGACGGCATCACCGAGATCACCACGCGCCTGCGCCACGGTGATATCGTCGAGACGATCACCGGGATCGAGGAAAGCGCCCGTGTCATCCTGATCGGCAAGCGCGGCGAGGCGGCGGATTTTGCCAAGGGGCATCTGGGCTCGAACCTTGAACGCATCGTGCGCGCGGCCCATCGGCCGGTCCTTGTCGCCTCCCGCGCGTTTCAACCCATTGAATCGGTGCTTGTCGCTTATGACGGCGGCAGCTCGTCGATGAAGGCGGTGGATCATATCGCGCGCAGCCCGCTGTTCGCGGATCTCAAGGTCACCGTCGTCACGGTCGGCAGCGAAACCCCCGACATCAGCAAGGGGCTGGAAGATGCCAGGGCATTGCTCAAGGCGGCGGGCATCGAGGCGGACACGCGTGTCATCGAGGGGCAACCGGAAACCGAGCTTGGCAAGCTCGTCGAGGACGAGGGCTTCGGCATGGTCGTGATGGGCGCCTACGGTCACAGCCGCATCCGCAGCCTGGTGATCGGCTCCACCACGACCGAGATGGTGCGAAGCTGCAAGGTGCCCGTCGTCCTCATGCGCTGACCGCCATGACGGCACCGTCTTGCCGGCCCCTTGCGGTTCACCACGGCCCGCACCAATAGGCGACTCCGGGCTTGTACTGTTCGGGGGCCGTGGCGGCACGGACCGGCCAGGCCGCCGCAAGGCCCGGAGGCGGCACGCGGCCCGGCGGTCACAGCGGCCACACGACCAGAAGCAGCGGCACGCTGACCGTGACGATCAGCACCTCCAGCGGCAGGCCCAGTCTCCAGTAATCCCCGAAACGAAAGCCCCCCGGCCCGAGGATCAGGGTGTTGTTTTGATGCCCGATCGGGGTCAGGAACGCGCAGGACGCCCCGATCGCCACGGCCATCAGAAAGCTGTCGGGATTGACGCCCAGCGTCTGCGAAATCCCCAGCGCGACGGGGCACAGGACGGCGGCGGTGGCGGCGTTGTTCATCACGTCGGACAGGAACATCGTGGTCACCAGCACCACCACCAGCGCGGCGACGGGATTGCCCATCGCGATGATATCGACCAGCACACGCGCCAGCATGTCCGCCGCCCCGGTGCCCTGCATCGCGCCCGCCACCGGGATCAGCGCCGCCAGCAACACGATCACCGGCCAGTCGATGGCGGTATAGACCTGTCTCGGCGGCACCGTGCGCGCCACCATCGAGACAAGCACCCCCAGCGCAAAAGCCACCGCGGCCGGCAGCAGCCCGAAGGTGACGATCCCGATCGCACCCAGCATGATCGCCCCGGCAACGGCGGCCATGCGCTTGTCGGGGATGCGCAGGTCGCGCGCGCCCAGCGGCACGCAGCCGGTGTCGTTGATGAACCCGGTGACCGCGTCCGAGGCCCCCTCGACCAGCAGCAGATCGCCGGACTTCAACTTGACCGTGCGCAGGCGGGCGCGCGGCTGATGGCCGGCGCGCGACAGGGCAAGCAGGTTCAGCCCGTAGCGCGTGCGCAGCTTCATGTCCCTTGCCGAGCGTCCCGCGATGGTCGAGCCGGGCAGGACGGCAAGCTCGCGCAGGACGATGTCCTCGCTCTCCGCATGGGCGTGACCGGCCTCGTCCTCGGCGGTGCCGCGATCGGCCTCGTCCCCGTCCTCGTCCCCGTCCTGCGCCTCCGCGGGCGGGTCCACCATCTCGATCCCGAAGACCGAAAGCGCCTCTGCCAGCGCATCGACCTCGGCCTCGACCACGAGGATATCCCCGGCACGGATGCGCCGGCCGCCATGCGGTGCCGTCATGCGGACCCTGTTGCGCACAAGGCCGACGATCTGCGCGCCGCTGTCCTCGATCTCGCGCTCGAAGCCGCGCAGGGTCAGCCCGACGGCCTTGCTCTTTTCGGGCACGTACAACTCGGACAGATACGCCCCGGTGTCAAAACCCTCACCGGCCGCGGACGCGCGCACCGGCACCAGCCGCCACCCCGCGGCCACGATAAAGATCACGCCGATCACCGCCATCGTCACGCCGATGGGGGCAAAGTCGAACATCGAGAAATGCCCCAGCCCCGCCTCGGCCCGGAACCCCGAGACGATCAGGTTGGGCGGCGTGCCGATCAGCGTGGTCATGCCCCCCAGGATCGTGCCGAAGGCCAGCGGCATCAGTACCTGACCGGGGCTAAGGTCGAGCCGGTCGGCAAGCTGCACCGCGACCGGCATCAGCAGCGCCATCGCGCCCACGTTGTTCATGAACCCCGAGAGCGCGGCCCCCAGCCCCATCAGCGCGAGCATCCCGGTCGTCCGCCCCGCATCGCGCGGCAGCGCGCTGCGCGCCAGCCAGTCTACCGCGCCGGTGTTCTGAAGGCCCTGGCTGAGGATCAGCACGCAGGCCACGGTGATCACCGCCGGGTGGCCGAACCCCGCGAACGCCGCCCCGGCGGGCACCAGCCCGGCGATCACGCTCGCCATGAGCGCGGCCAGCGCCACCACATCATGGCGAAAGCGGCCCCACAGGAACAGCCCCATGGTCGCGCCGAGGATCGAGAAGATGAGCATCTGGTCAGTGGTCACGCGGGCGGTCTTTCACGAAATGTCACGTCGCAGGTTGCATCGCCGCAGACTGCGCGCCGACCTTGCAGATCCATCGCGCATTCGCGGTGGCGCGTCAAATCCGCATCACCACCGGCCTCAGCCCAGATGGCGCCGGATGAGCGCCGCGACCGGCAGCACCGCGCCAAGCCGCGATCCCAGCAGGAACATCCCGCCGAACTTGCGCTGGAGATAGAGCACATCCATCGGCAACGGCGGCGGAACATAGCCCGCCTCCGCCAGCGCCACGCCCTCCGCGTTGAGCCTCCGCGACAGCGCGGTGTCGGTGAAATCGAAATCGGCCCGGTCGCGAATCGCCTCGAAAACGGCCCCGGTCATCGCAAGGATACGGTCGTCGAACGCCCCGCCGCCGTCGATGAGGCGCAACGCCGTCGCCGACCGGCGCAGCGCCGCCGCATCCCCCGCCAGCCCCGCCCGCATGAGCCCGCAATACCCATCGACAATGGCGGGGTCGAGGTGACGCGTCGCGCCGAAATCCAGCAGGATGATCCGTCCGGTCGCGGGATCGACGCGGTAATTGGCGAAATTGGGATCGCTCTGCATCACCCCGAACTCGAACACCTCGCGCAGGGTCAGGTCGATCAGCGCCGTGACAAGGCGGTTGCGCTCCGCCTGCGGGGCATCGGCGGCGCGCTCGACGGGATCGCCGCGCAGGTATGTCATGGTGAGGATCTCGCGCGTGCTCCAGTCCTCGTGAAACGCCGGCAGCGCAAAGCTGCCGCTGTCCTTCAGCAGCCCGGCAAACCGTCTCAGATGGGCGCCCTCGCGCAGGTAATCCGTCTCTTCGTGAAGCTGCTTGCGCGCTTGCTCCATATAGGGGGCAAGGTCGAACCCGGCGGGCAGCAGGCCAGACATCCGGATCAGCGCGCCGACATTGGCGACGTCGCTGTCGATGCTGCGGGCGATGCCCGGATACTGCACCTTGACCGCCACCTCGCGCCCGTCCCGCAGGCTGGCGCGGTGCACCTGCCCGATGCTGGCGGCGGCGACAGGGTGTACATCGAAGCTGCGAAAGGAGCGCAGCCATTGAGGCCCCCAGTTGCGCGTCAGCACCTGTTTCAGTTGCTTCGGCGGCATGAAATGCGCCTGATCGCGCAGCCGCGCCATGATCGCGGCGAGCTCCGGCGGCAACAGTTCGCCCGCGTCCATCGAGACGAGTTGTCCCAGCTTCATCGCCGCGCCGCGCATGCGCGACAGCTCATCCGCCAGCCGGTGCATGTTTCCCGGTGTCATCAGCAGGCGGCGCATCTCTGGCCGCGTGCCGCGGCCCAGCCCGGTCAGCGCGCCGACCGCCATCGACCCCGCGATGCCCGCCGTCATGGAGCCCAGCCGCGCGAGGCGGCTGGCCCTGCCTGAGGGCACCGCGAGAGGACGCGACGAGGCGGGTTTCCTGTACACCGGCAAGCACCTTTCGTGTTCGACGCCCCGGGCGCCGGGGCCTCTTCGGACGCGCGCCGGACACCGGATGCGCAAACGCGGCGCGTCCGGTCGCACCCGACCATGCGCACCGGATCAGATACGGCTGGCCCCGGCGGTTGGATGCGTTGCGCAGGCGGATGATGCTGCCGCTGCCGCCTGCGGGCGGCAGCGGGCGCATCGCCGGACGATGCCACGGGCCCGGTTGCGCTTTGATCCAGACTTGCCAGAAAACCGGTGTTATGGCATTGGGATGAAGCAGCCTGTACCCGGTTGCCCGACCGCAACGCAAGGGGGTCATGGTGCCGTCTCTTGATACTTATGTGTATGATTGGGCAGGCTATCTCGGCGTCGCCATCTACCTCGGGGCCTATATCTGTCTGCAACTCGGCTACATCCGGGGCAGCGGATACCGCTATGCGTCGCTCAACATGGTCGCGGCGATTTGCGTCCTGGTCAGCCTGTCCGCTAACTTCAACCTCGCCTCCGCGATCATCCAGGGATCCTGGGTCCTGATCAGCCTCGTCGGCATCACCCGCGTCTTCCTGCAGAACCACCGCCTGCGGTTCACCGAGGAGGAGGCGGACCTCCTGAGCCACGGGCTGCCGACCATGCCCAGGGCGATGGCGCGGCGCTTTCTCGACACCGGCGTGTGGCGCGATGCGCGGCCCGGCGTGGACCTGACCCGCGAGGGCGAGGAGGTCGCGCAGTTGCATTTCATCCGCGACGGTCTGGCGGGCGTCTATCTCGGCGGCAGCAAGGTCGCCGAGATCCGCGAAGGCTTCGTCGGCGAGATGAACGTGATGGAGCCGGGGCCCGCCTCGGCCACGGTCAGGATCGAGGCCGGGGCGCGCGTCTTCTCCGTCTCCGGGGATGCCCTGCGCCGCATCAGCCGCACCGATTCGGAATTCCGCGCCTTTCTGGAGCAGAACCTGAACGCGGCGGTCAAACGCAAGCTGATCGAGGCCAATACCCGGATGACCAGCAAGCCCGCCGCCGAATGAGCGCGCGCGACAACCGCCGCGCATCCGCGCAATCGCGCAATCCGTGCGCGCGGGGGGCGTCGCGATCACAGGCCATGCCGGCCTGCCGCGCACCGCCGACGTGATTGCGGACACCGACGCCGTCGTGTATCTCGCAAGCGAGACGCTGACGCGAGAGACCGTGGCCGACGCGCCCGATCCCGCCGCCGCACTGCACCGGAGCGTCGCCATCACCCTGGCCGAGCGGCCCGACCGGACCAACAAGCTGCTGGGGAACCAGTCATGACAGCCAATACCCTGCTGATCCTCATGCTTCTTTTCGAGATCAAGCACCTGCTGGCGGATTTCATCTGGCAGTCCGGATGGATGGTTCACAACAAGGGCAGCTACGGCCATCCGGGCGGCATCGCACATGCCGGGATGCACAGCCTGCTGACCGTACCGGTGCTGATCTGGACGCCGCTGACGGTCCTCACGGTCCTTGCCATCGCGGCGGCGGAGTTCGTCCTGCATTACCACATCGACTGGACCAAGGACCGGCTTCTGTACCGATGGGAGCAGACCCCCCAGCAAAAGGGTTTCTGGGCGCTCACCGGACTGGACCAGTTCGCCCACCAGGCCACTTATGTGGCGATCCTCTGGCTGGCGGTGTCTATTGTGTGATTTTTGCACCCGTATATTGTGCCGTCCGGATGGCTAATTCTTGTTTTCATTGACTTTGACCTAATCTGACCGAAGATGTCATAATAAAGTTCCGGAGATCTTTTTATGACGCTGACAGAATCATTCCGTCTGGGCGCGCGGGGCCTGATTCCGGCGCTTGCGGCCTGCCTCGCATTCGCCCCGGGGCTGGTCCGCCCTGCCGCCGCCGAAAGCCTCGCGGACGCGGTGCGCGCCGCGGTGACAACGAACCCCACCGGACGCGCCGCGAACGCCGATGTCAAGGCGTCGGCGCTGGAGCTCTTGCAACTGCGCGGCGAGTATCAGCCGCGCCTGTTCCTGCGCGGCGAGGCCGGTGCCGAGCGGTTCGACGACCCCGAGCGGCTCACCCCATCCGACAACGAGGACACCAAGTTCAACCGCGAAATCAGCCTCACCGCCGAGCTGACCCTGTTCGACGGCTACCGCCGCGCCAACCTGGTCTACCGCAACGCCTCGCGGCTGGATGAATCGATCTTCGGCCTGCTCGACGCGTCCGAGACCATGGCGCTCAACGCCGTGGAGGCGTATGTCGATCTGGCCCGGCACAGCAGGCTTCTGAACGTCGCCAACCGCAACATCGCCCGCCACCGGGATATCGGGCGGCAGGTGGACGAGCTGGTCGATGGCGGCAAGCTGCCGGTCAGCGACCGGTTCGAGGTACAGGAGCGGCTGCTGGCGGCGCGCCTGTCACGGCTCGAAGTGCAGCGCGCGATGGCGGATACCGCCGCGCGCTACCGGGCCGTGATCGGCCATGATCCCGGCGGCACCGAGCCGGTGCCCGCGGTCGGCGATCTGCCGATGACCAAAAAGGACATGGTGCTGCACAGCCTGCGCAACAGTTTCCGCCTCAAGGGTGCCGGTCAGAGGATCGCGCAGACGCGCTTCCGCCAGGGCATCACCACCGCCGACGAGAAGCCGCAGGTGACGCTTCAGGCCGGTGTCCGCGCGGGCGAGGACGTGGCAGGCTCCGCGGGCGCGGAAACCGACGCCTTTGTCGGCCTGCGGCTGGATTGGGAGCTTTTCGCCGGCGGCCGCGACGCGCGCCGCCGCGCGCTCCAGCAGCGCACCCTGCAGGCCGAGGAAGAACGCCGCGAAGTGGTCCGCGATGTCCGCGAGATGGCCGAACGGAGCTGGAATGCCTACCATACCAGCATCGAGCGCACGGTGCTCCTGGACCGGCGCGTCTCGGCGGCGCGCAAGACCTCCGCGCAATACCAGGATCAGTTCCTCGCCGGCACCCGCAGCCTGCTCGACGTGCTCGACGCGGAACGGACCTACTTCAACGTGCTGTTCGAGAACGTGAGCGCCGAGGCCAGCTTTACCTTCAACCAGTACCGTATCCTCGCCGCCCAGAGCCGACTTGCCGCGCATTTCGATGTCGAGCCGGCCGATGTCCCGCTCGAACCCGATTTCGCCGCTCGCGCGCAACAGGCCCCCCGCGCCACCGGGATCTTCAAGACAGAGATCAGGGCCCTGAGATGACACCGGCCGCCGGGTCCGCCTCCGCCGGGGCACCCGGGCGGCGCACAGCAGAGACCGGGACCGAGACCGTCGCCGGGGACGACAGCGATCCGATACCCGGGCTGGAGGCCGCCGGATGGCTGGCCCGCCATCACGGCAGGCCGTGGAGCCCCGAGGCGGTGCGCGCGCGCATGCCCGCCGGGTTCGACGCCCGCGATCCCGACACGCTGGCCCGCGCCCTCGCCACCGCGGGCATGAAATCCCGTCTCGTGCTGCGCAAGCTGCGCCAGATCGACCCGGCGGTGCTGCCCTGCATCCTGTTCGACCGCAAGGGCGGCGATCCCCTGATCCTCCTCGGTTTCTCGCCGGACCGGCGCAACGCGCGCGTCCTCGACCCCGCGCAGGACGCCCCCGAACGCGAGGTCCGGCTGCGCAGGCTCGCCCGGCGAGTCCGGCCCGAGGCCATGCTGGTCTCGGTGCGCGACGACCTCGTCGACCGGCGGCTCGAGGCCGGGGCGCAGGACCGGCCCCGCCACTGGTTCTGGGGGCCGATGCGCGACAACCGCGCCGGCTGGATGCAGGTGGTCATCGCCGCGCTGCTGATCAACGTTCTGGGGCTGGCGCTGCCGATCTTCGTGATGAATGTCTACGACAAGGTGATCCCCAACCTCGCCTATGTCACCCTGTGGACGCTGGCCATCGGGGTGGCGCTGGCGATCGGGCTGGATCTGGCGCTGCGCAGCCTCAGGACCGGCGTTCTGGAAACCGTCGGCCGGCGGCTCGATACCGGCATCGCGGCCACGCTCTTCGCCCACGCGCTCAGCCTGCGGGTGGCCGACCGGCCCGGTGGTGCTGCGGGGCTCGCGAGCCATATCCGCGATTTCGAGGCGGTGCGCGAATTCTTCGGCTCCGCCAGCTTCGTGTCGCTGATCGACCTGATGTTCATCGGCCTGTTCATCTTCGTGCTCTGGATGATCGTCGGGCCGCTGGCGATCGTGCCGCTGGTCGCGGTGCCCATCGTCCTGGTCCTCGCCATCGTGGCACAGCTTCCGATGGGGCGCGCGGCGGGGACCGCGCAGGCGCTGGCCGGGCGGCGGCAGGCGGTGCTGGTGGAATCGCTGATGGGGCTGGAAACCATCAAGACCCTCAACGCCGAGCCGGTGATGCAGCGCGAATGGGATCGCGCCAGCGCCGCCACCGCGCGCATCAGCGGGCGCAGCCGGTTCTGGTCGGGCTTCGCCGCCTCGGGCACCCAGATGATCCAGCAGGGGGTGAGCGTGGCGATCATCGTCTGGGGCGTCTACCTCGTGGCCGAGGGGCGGATCACCGTCGGCGCGCTGATCGCGGCCAACATTCTGGCGGGGCGCGCGCTCGCCCCGCTGGGCACCATCGCGCAGACGATATTCCGCGCGCATTACGCGCTCCGGGCGATGCGCGCCCTGTCGCAATTCATGAAGGTCGCCCCCGAACGCGGCACCGCCGTCCACAGCAGCGCCCGCGTGAACCGGGGTGCCGCCAGCCTCTCCGAGGTCACCTACCGCTATCCCGGCGCCGGGGCGGACGCGCTGCAATCGGTCACGCTCGACATCGCGCCGGGCGAATGCATCGCGCTGCTGGGCCGCGTCGGCTCGGGCAAGAGCACGCTGGGCAAGCTGCTCTGCGGGCTGCTGGCCCCCGACAGCGGCACGCTGCTGATCGACGGGCGCGGGGCGGCACAGTATGACCCGGCGGAACTGCGCGCCGGGGTGGGCTACATGCCGCAGGAGCCCGAACTGTTCACCGGCACCCTGCGCGAGAACCTGGTGATCGGGCGGCCCCACGCCACCGAGTCCGGGATCGAGACCGCCCTGCACCTCGCCGCGATGGAGCGTTTCGTCAAGGACGACCCCGAGGGGCTCGACCGGTTCATCGGCGAGCGGGGCGCGCAGCTTTCCGGCGGGCAGCGGCAGGGGCTGGCGCTGGCGCGGCTGCTGCTGCGGCAGCCCAAACTCCTGTTCCTCGACGAGCCCACCAACGCCATGGACCGCGACATGGAGGCCGAGGTGGTGACGCGCCTGCGCGACCTGAACGCCGCCGGGACGACGCTGGTGCTGTGCACCCACCGCCCGGCGCTGGCCGATCTGGCGCGCCGCTGGATGGTGATCGACCACGGTCGCAAGATCCTCGACGGCCCGCGCGAGGAGGTGGTCGCGCAACTCAGGCAGGCCGCGTCCCGCCGCGCGGCGGAGTGAGCGGATGTTCGGACCGCGGACAGAAGAGGATTTCGTCAACGACGCCACCGCCGACCGCCCGCGCGGCCGCGGCCGCGGGCCATGGCTTCTGCTCCTGCTGATCGCCGGCGGCATCGCCGCCTTTGTCGCCTGGGCCGCGCTCTACCGGATCGAGGAGGTCACCCGCGGCACCGGTCGCGTGGTGCCGACCAGCCAGATTCAGGTGGTCCAGAGCCTCGAGGGCGGCATCGTCGCGGAGATCGGGGTGCGCGAGGGCGACGTGGTGCGCAAGGGCGACGTGCTAATGCGGATCGACGATACCTCCGCCGGTGCCGAACGCGGCGAGCTGCGCGAGCGCGAGGCCGCGCTGATCGCCGAGGCGGCGCGCGCCGGGGCCGAGGCACAGGGTGGCGAAACCCTCGAATTCCCCGACGGGCTGGCGGACCGCGCCCCCGGCGCGACCGCCGCCGAACGCGAGGTGTTCCTGTCGCGCCGCGCGCAGTTGGAGAGCGAATTGTCGGTGCTGCGCAACAAGCTCTCGCAGCGGCAGTCGGGCCTGCGCGAACTGGAGGCGACCGTCACCAAGCTCGAAACCCAGATCGCACCGCTGACCGAGGAAATCGAGCTGACCGGCGGCCTCGTCGAGAGCGGCGCGGTCCCGCGGATCGAGCTGTTGCGCCTGCAAAGCCGCATGGCCGAGCTGGAGGGCGAGCTTGCGGTATCCCGCGCCCGCCTGCCCGGCCTGAGCGCCGCCATCGACGAGGCCGAGAGCCAGATCCGCGCGGCGCGCACCGGCTACGTGCTGACCGCGCGCGAACGGCTCGCCCGGATCAACGGCGATCTCGCCGTCCTGCGCGAGGCGCTGCGCGCGGCCACCGAAAAGGTCTCGCGCACCAGCCTGCGCGCCCCCGTCAACGGCACGGTCAACACCGTGCACGTCACCACCATCGGCGCGGTGGTACAGCCCGGTGCCCCCCTCGTCGAGCTTGTCCCGCGCGACGACCAGTTGCTGATCGAGGCCCGCATCCGCCCCGGCGACGTGGCCTTCATCCGCCCCGGAGATGCCGCGTCGGTCAAGATCACCGCCTATGATTACCTCGTCTACGGCGCGCTCGACGGCACGGTGCAGCGCATCGGTGCCGACACGGTCGAGGACAGCGAGGGCACCGAGTTCTTCCGCGTCATGGTCCGCACGCGGGAAAGCGCGCTCGAGGCCGACGACGGCACGCCCCTTCCGATCAGCCCGGGCATGGTGGCGCAGGTCGATATCCTGACCGGGCGCAAGACGGTGCTCGATTACCTGTCGCGCCCGCTGCGGCGCGCGCAGTCCGAGGCCCTGCGCGAACGCTGAGCGCGGCGCGCGGGCCTACTTGTCGGTGGCCACGTGCACCCCGTCCCAGCCCGCGCCCGGCGGCTCGGCGCGCAGCACCTCGAACCGCCGGCGATAGAGCGCGGCATACCCCGAAAGATCGATGTCCAGCGGCCCGCCCGCCGCCTCCAGCCGGTCGAGCGCGGCCTCCGCCTCGTCCCAGTCCTGCGCCGCATAGGCCGCGCGCATCTGCGCATTGGCCGCCTCCAGCGCGGCGAATTCGGGGCGCGCCAGCATCGCCGCGTCGCCCATCAGCCCGAACACCTGCTCGGGCTCCATCTTGCCCTTCACGCGCAGCAGGTCCAGTTCGATCAGGGCGAACCGGCCCTCGACCGCCCGCGCCGTCGCCGACCCCAGGATGATGCCCAGACCGTAGGGCTTGGACTGCCCCTCCAGCCGCGACGCGAGGTTCACCGCATCCCCCAGCGCGGTATAGTCGAAGCGCATGTCGCTGCCCATGTTGCCGACCACGCAATCGCCGGTATTGAGCCCGATGCCCACGTTGATCGGCAGCGCCTCGCCCCCCGACTCCTCCGCTGCGCGCGCGCGCTCGGCGTTCAGCGTCGCCACATCCGCGCGCATCGCCAGCGCGGCACGGCAGCCGGCGGCGGCATGGTCCGGCGCGTCGAGCGGCGCGTTCCAGAACGCCATCACCGCATCGCCCATGAACTTGTCGATGGTGCCGCCCTCGCGCAGGATCGCCCGCGACAGCACGGTGAGAAAGCTGTTCATCAGCGCGGTCAGCCCCGGCGGATCGTCGCGGAACCCCTCGGCCAGCGTGGTGAAGCCGCGCACGTCCGAGAACAGCACCGTCAGCTCGCGCCGCTCGCCGCCCAGGGTCAGCGCCTCGGGGCTTTCCTGAAGCCGGGCCACCAGATCGGGCGAGACATATTGCCCGAACGCGCCCCGGATCTGCTGTTTCTGGCGTTCCTCGCGCAGGTAATTGGCGCTCGACATCAGCATCAGCGTCAGCACCGTGCCCAGCACCGGCCAGGTCGGATCGATCAGGAGCCGCATCTCTTGGAACAGGTAATACGACAGCCCCGAATACCCGCCCAGAAGCACCACCGCCAGCGCGATGATCAGCCGCGCGCCGATCACCGGCACCAGCACGATCGCCAGCCCCGACAGCACAAGGACCGTCACCAGTTCCACCGCCACGGCATAGTTGGGGCGGTTGAGCAACGTGTCAGTCAGGATGTTCTCCAGAAGCTGCGCGTGTATCTCCACCCCCGCCATCGGCTCGCCCAGCGGCGTGGGCCGGAAATCCTCCAGCCCGATCGCCGAGGTACCCACCAGCACCAGTTGCCCGGCCAGCCGCCCCGGCGGCACCCGGTCGGCCAGCACGTCGCCCGCCGATACATAGCGCCCCGGCAGGCTTGGCGTCAGGTAGGGCCACACGCTGCCGTCCGGCCCGGTGCGGATCATCCTGCCGCCCAGCACCACGCCGTCGACCCCCGCCTCGTTGCTGCGCACGGCAAAGGCATTGCCCCCCGTGGCCACGCGCAGCAATTCCGGCGACAGGCCCAGCCGGATGGTGTCCTGCACCAGCATCACCATCGGCACCCGCCGGTAGATGCCGTCGGGATCGGGCCGCACGCTGAACACCCCGCGCCCCGCCGCCGCCGCCTCCAGAATGTCGAGATTGCGCACCACGTCGGGAAACCGCGGCAGGAACGGTCGCGGATCGGCCCCCATGATCGCGTGCGGCACCGTGCGCATCTTGGCCTTTTCCTCGCGGTTCGCGCGGGCGCTGCGGACGCTCGTCTGGCCCGTGATCACCCGCGTCTGCCGCATGGCGCGGGCCAGCATGGCGTCATTGTCGGGCAGCGACCGCAGCCGCGCGCGCACCTCCTCCGGCAGCGCCGGGTTGTCGCGCGCCACCTGCGCGGGCGACAGCCGGTCGGGCTCGGCAAACACGATGTCGAAGGCGATCGCCACCGCGCCCGCCGCCGCGACCTTGTTCACCATCTCCGCCACGCGGCTGCGCGGCCACGGCCATTGGCCGAATTCCTCGATGCTGGGATCGTCGATATCGAGGATCGTGACCGGCACCGGCTCCGGGGCGCGCGGCCTGACCTGCTGATAGAAATCGAACGCCGCGTTGCGCAGCCCCGATACCGCGGGCGGGTCCGCGACCCGCAGCACCAGCAGCACCGCCAGCAGCGCCAACCCGGCGAGGCGTCCGGGTCCGATCCGGCGCAGCGCGGCCCGCAGCATCCTGTCTCCCTTTCCCGTTCCGCGCGCCCCGCCCCCGGCGGACGCGTCGCTCGCCTCACCAGAAATCGCCGCGCCGTCCCGGTCAACCCGTAAATCGCCGCCGGGCCCTCCGGCGCGACAGGGGGGCCGGTCGTTCCGCGCCCGAAGGCCCTGCGCCCGTGCCGGTGCGACGGGTGTCGGCGGCGCCGACGGAATACCGACAGTTTACCGACAGGATACCGCCCCCGTCTTTGCCTGCCGGACCGCGGGCGGCGGTCTCGCGGATGAAGAGCCCGTCCGGTGACCGCATCGTGACGCGGGCGGGGCATCAGAATCCTTGTACGAATCCCGGATTCATCTATATCATCTTGAATACTCACACCGCGAAAAGGTGATTTATGAGATTTTCAGGCTCAATTGACGGGTCGCAGGACGGTCCCGACATCGTTCTCCGCAGCAGCGATGGCGAGGCCGTCACCATACAGGACCCGGCGCTTCTCTTCTCCGCCGATTTCTCCCGCGAAGGCACTGATCTGGTTCTGAAAAATCCGGGATCCGCGGACATCCGGGTGGTGGATTATTTCGCCGATGGCACCCCCGCCGACCTGACCACCCCCGACGGTGCCACCCTGCGCGGCGCGGTGGTGGACCGCCTCGCCGGTCCCGAGGCCCCCGGCCAGTACGCGCAGGCCGGTGCCGTCCCGCAGGGCATTCCCATCGGGCAGGTCGAAACGCTCGAGGGGACCGCCCGCGCGCAACGCAGCGATGGCACCGTGGTCGAGCTTGAGGTCGGGGCCAAGGTCTACCAGAACGATGTCGTGATCACCGACCCCGGCGGCAACGTATCGCTCACCTTTGCCGACGGCACGATATTCACGCTTGCCTCGGGCTCGCGAATGGTTCTGGATGAGCTCATCTATTCCACTGACTCCGAAGAGAATTCTGCCGCGTTCAGCCTTGTCGAAGGGAGCTTCGTCTTCATTGCCGGACAGGTTGCCAAGACCGGCGACATGGACGTAACCACGCCCTCCGCCACCATGGGCATCCGCGGGACCACGGTGCTCGTGGATGTCCAGACGATCGACGGCGTCACCACCGTCGAGGTGTCGCTCAACACCGATCCCGATGGTGGTCTGGGCGAGATCGTCGTCTCCGATCTCAACGATAACGAGATCGCCACCATCACCGCGACCGATACCAAGTGGCTGGTGCCCGTTGGCGGCCAGCCCTTCGAGATCGAGCGCACCGCCAGCGACTTTGCCAGTGATTCCGACATCCTCGCCGACGCCGCGAGGGCCTATGCCACCGCTCTGGCGCGCCTGGAGGCCGGGGAGACCTTCGTCGAACTCGACAGTGGCGGCAGCCGCGCCGGCAGCGGCGACGTCAATCTCGCTCCCAGCGGCGGCGACGGCTCGGGTGAAGGCGAAGATGACGGTTCCGATGGCGAAAACGAGGGGCAGGACGGCACCACGACCTTTCCCGATTTCGGCATTGATCCCAACAAGCTCGACAGCGATGACGATGCCCGCCTTGCCCCCGATGCCACGGGCGCAGGAACCGAGGACAGGTTGATCTCCGGCGCCATCGTCACCAACGATCTCGACGGCGACGGCGCACCCGACCCTGCCACCTTCTCGCCCACGAACGGCGAGGGGTCCCTCCCGCCCGGCGTGATTTTCGCAGCGGACGGCAGCTATACTCTGGATGCGACCGACCCGGCCTATCAGGACCTCGCCGAGGGGGAGCAGCGTGACGTCATCATCGACTTCACCGCCACGTCCGGCGACATCACCGATACCGGCTCCCTCACCGTCACCGTCACCGGCGTCAACGATGCGCCCACGTTCGCCCCAGGTGCCCTGGCAACGGTCGAAGACGCGGCGGTGACGTTCAACCTCGCCACCCTCGGCTCCGATGCCGACAGCGACAACACCGGCACCACCCTCGGCTACGCCATCACCGGCGACCCCGCCGAGGGCACCGCCAGCATCTCCGGCACCACCCTCAGCTTCGCCCCCGGCGCGGCCTTCCAGGACCTCGCCCAGGGCGAAACCCGCGACGTCACCATCGGGATCACCGCCACCGACGCCCATGGCGACACCGCCACCAATGACGTCACCGTCACCGTCACCGGCACCAACGATGGGCCAGCGCTCGCCGCCGACACTCTCGCGGCGGTCGAGGACGGGCCGTCCGTCGACGTGGACCTCGCGACGCTCGGTGCCGATATCGACAGCGACAACACCGGCACCACCCTCGGCTACGCCATCACCGGCGACCCCGCCGAGGGCACCGCC